>JAUSOJ010000187.1 GCA_030656195.1 Lutibacter sp. | reverse complement strand
AATCATTATGCCTATTGGAAAGAATTGTATCCAAATTTAGAATGGAATTATGGGATGTTCGGGGAAAATTTAACGATCTCAAATTTGGAAGAAACCGAAATATTGGTTGGCAGCACTTATAAATTGGGCGAAGTTTTGTTGGAAGTCACCAAGCCAAGAGATCCTTGTTACAAACTTGGAATTCGTTTTGGCACTCAGGAAATAGTAAAACAATTTTGGAATTCGACCAAATGCGGCATTTACTTTAAAGTGCTTCAAACCGGAAATGTAGCCGTTGGCGATGAACTGATTCTCGTTAATCAAGCTGAAAATTCACTAACAATCTCCGAAGTTTACGAAAAGAAAAAATAGCAAAAAAAAGGGTTCGCATTTGCGAACCCTTTTTAGTTTATAAAAAGCTTTGTTTATTTTTTTGCCAGCAAATCCCTTATTTGAATCAGTAATTCTTCTTGAGACGGACCTTTTGGCGCTTCAGGCGCAGGAACTTCTTTCCTTTTCATGCGGTTAATTGCTTTGATCATCATAAACATCACAGCAGCAACAATAATAAAATCGACAAGGTTTGTTAAAAAATCCCCGTAAAGCACGGCAACTTCGCCAACAACTTCTCCTGTTTCATTGGCAACGCCTTCATTAATAACCCATTTCAGGCCTTTGAAGTCCGATTGAAAAATCAACCCAACCAATGGTGAAACAATTCCGCCGGTAAATGAAGATACAATTTTGTTGAAAGCGGCTCCCATAACAAAACCAACTGCAATGTCAACAAGGTTTCCCTTCATTGCAAATTCCTTGAATTCTTTTAACATTCCCATATTTATGTAATTAATGATTAGTGTAGCTAATATAATAAATAATCTAATTGAATTAATGTTTTCAATTTCATCCTAAAATTCACGGGATTCAATAGATTTTAGAAGGTTAATTTTTTATAGGGAAGGCCGCGTTAGGGATTGAAGTGAAAACCTTTTTGATTCGCCTTTTGGCGAAGAAAAAAAGTTTGGAACGTAAAGCCCGACCCCGCCAGCTGGCGGGGAATGCCCACCAAAAAGACGGGCAGGCCCAAATTATTATTTTTAATGTGATTTTTACTGTGTTGTTAAGGCTGTTTCACCACTCTTTTTATGCGCTGTGAAATGGCGGTAAGCAGCTCGTAAGGAATGGTGTTTGCGCGTTTTGCCAAATCTTCAATATGAAGTTGGTCTTTAAAAACAAGGACTTCATCGCCTTCTTGGCAGTCGATATTGGTGACGTTAACCATCAACATATCCATACAAACATTGCCAACAATGGGCGCTTTTTGGTGGTTGATGTACACATAGCCAACGCCATTGCCAAATTGTCGCGAAATTCCGTCGGCGTGGCCAATAGGAATGGTGGCGGTTTTAACGGTTTCTGATGCTTTAAAAGCACGATTATAACCCACAGTTTCCCCTTTTTCAACAGTTTGAATTTGAGAAATGACCGATTTTAAAGTAATTACATTTTTTAATTTTGCGGTTTCGGTTTCATCGTTTGCAAATCCGTACAGTCCAATTCCCAAACGCACCATATCAAATTGTGCTTCTTCAGCGTAATTAACAATGCCCGAAGTGTTTAACATATGCCTAAAAGGCTTGCTGGGAAGTTGTGGAATAAGTTGGTTCGATATTTCTTTAAACGTGTTGATTTGCTGCAACGTAAATGCCTTTTCGTTTAAATCTTCACTTGCGGCGATATGCGAAAAAACGGAAGCAACCACAATTTCTTGCTGATTTTTAACCAATGATAAAATTTCGGGAATGTCCTTTTTTGAAAACCCCAATCGGTTTAAACCTGTATTGAATTTGATGTGGATAGGATAATTTTGAACATTTAGATTTTTAGCTGCTTCAATAACCGCTTTTAATAAAGTGATGGAATAAATGTTTGGTTCCAGGCAGGATTTGATAATTTCCTCTAAATTGATTTTTTGCGGATGAAGCACCATAACAGGCGTTTTAATTCCGGCTTCACGCAATGCAACGCCTTCGTCTAAATAAGCTACGGCAAAATAAGCCACTTTTGGTTCCAGAAATTTGGCAATTTCAACGGAACTGCTGCCATAACCAAATGCTTTTACCACCGCCAAAACTTTTGTTTCGGAATTTATTTTCGATTTAAACACATTTAAATTGTGTTCAATGGCGTTCAAATCTATTTCAAGCACCGTAACGTGACTATTTCCCATTTTTTTCTTCGGCTTTTTTGAGTTTTTCTTCCGCCATAGCTTTAAAGTAGGCCGATCGGCTTAATGGCTCATATTCCTGGGTTTCGCCCAGTAAAACAAGTTCTTCGCTGGCGGCTTTTCTATAGCTATAATGCGCCAAATTTCCGGTTCTTGTGCAAACCGCGTGAACTTTTGTCACATATTCGGCAGTTGCCATAAGTGCCGGCATTGGCCCAAAGGGATTTCCTTTAAAATCCATATCCAAACCCGCAACAATCACGCGAACGCCGCGATTTGCCAAATCGTTGCAAACAGCAACAATTTCCTCATCAAAAAACTGGGCTTCATCAATTCCAACAACATCAACATCGCTGGCTAAAAGTCGGATATTTGCCGATGAAGGAACCGGCGTGGATCTAATTTCGTTGGCATCGTGAGAAACTACTTTTTCCACATCATACCGCACATCAATGGCAGGTTTAAAAATCTCCACTTTTTGTTTTGCAAATTGGGCGCGTTTTAGCCTGCGAATCAGTTCTTCCGTTTTTCCGGAAAACATTGAGCCGCAAATTACTTCAATCCAGCCAAATTGTTCGTTATGATTTACTGTATTTTCAAGAAACATTTTGTAATTTCACGCTTGAAAGGTTATTGTATTTTTTTTAAAATAAATGCAATGAAAATATTGTTATATTTTTTACATTCGTTTTTGTAAAATCATCATTTTTTGATTTGATACAAATTTATTAAAAATTAAACAGCAACACTCATTAAACACGTCAACTTATGCACAAAAAATTAGAAGCCGAATTGGTAAGTCTGGCAAACAGCATTTTGCAAATGAAAAACAGGGATGATGTAAATGCATTGCATAAAAAAGCACGGGATATTTATGAAAAACTGACGGTGCTTCGATTTGTGGAAGATTATGTTGAAAAAACACCCAACCTTTCTGATACGGAAGAAGAAACCATGAACGCAATTCAACAGGAATGGATTGATGAGGAAGCATTTGAAAGCAAAATGGTTTTTGACCTTAGCGAAGGTGAAGCGATCAAAGAAACTGAGTTTGAAAGCAAAATGGCTCTTGAAGTTAACGAAGGAGAAGCGATAAAAGAAGTTGAATTTGAAAGCAAAATGGTTTTTGACGTTAGCGAAGGAGAAGTGGTGAAAGAAGCTTTTTTGGAAGCTAAAATGGAAGAATTGTTTAATGAGGGTGATACCATTGTTAAAGAAACCGCAAAAAAAAGTTATTCACTTCAAATCTCTTTGGAAGACGAGTTTAAAGATGCCATTTCATCTGATATTGCTACAAATTTATTTGAAAGAGCAACCAAAGAAAATCCGATTATTATAGAAAAAACTGAAGAAAAACATGAGATTAAACAACGCTCTTTAAACGACGCTTTGTTTAAAAATAACATTCAGGTTGGCTTAAATGATCGCATCGCTTTTGTAAACCAACTTTTCGACGGAAGCCAGCAGGATTTTAACAGGGTTGTTTCTCAATTAAATTCTTTTAAAACAGAACAAGAAGCCAAAAATTTCATTTATGAATTTGTGAAACCAGATTACGACTGGAGCGCCAAAGAAGAATTTGAACAACGATTGATCCAATTGATTGAGCGTAAATTTTTGTAATCGCGTTGCTGGCTTAGTGCTTTTACCTGTTCTTATTAATCGTACGCTATGAATTATCTTTTGCTGGAAGAGGAACTTAAAAAAAGAACAAAACTCGATTATTCTTGGGGCAGAAAGCAGGATGATGAATTTGACAAAAAAACCAATTTTATATACAAAACAGAATCATTTGAATTGCTTTTGGCAATTATTGAATATGCCTTCAAAATCAATCCCCAATATGATGATTTAAAGGATTATGCCTTAAACAGGTGGTTTAATTTTTGGTCGGCAAAAGCTGTTGAAAGTATTTTTTGCGAACATGAAAGCGTAAAACCGCATCTGGATTCTTATAACAAATTCACCGATTTTTACATCCAAAACATTCCGTTCGACCATAAAACCACCGTTTTTCCAAAAGGGTTTGGGAAATCGGTTCCTTATGCAATTCAGCACAAAAGTGAATTAATTGCGTGGCTGTATAAAAATCAGAGCCAGCAACAAAGAAAACATCACAAAAACCGACTTTTTATTGTTTTGGTAAATTATCAGGAAGAAGACGCACATTGGAAATTAAAATCGGAAATTGGCTGGCTCAAAGAAATAGTTTCGGCTTATTTGCTTAATTTTGACCAGGCAAAGCTTCAGAGTTTTACTTTTGAAAATGAAATTGTAAAAGCTGATATTATTTGGGCAATAAAGGCCCCCTAACCCCCGAAGGGGGACAGAGCATTAAGAAAACAGCTGGTAGCTGTTTTTAGCGATTGGGCCAGCAAGCGCGCGGGCGTTAAAAGTTAAAATCGTAAATCAAAAATCGTACATCGAAAATCAAAACTGTGAATTATATAGGTTCTAAACACAAGCTTTCTTCTTTTTTAAAAGACGCCATCACAGACACGGTTGGGAAGGATTTATCGGATTTGGTGTTTTGCGATTTGTTTGCGGGAACAGGAAGTGTTGGCAGAACTTTTAAACCAATTGTGAAACAGGTTATTGCCAATGATGTTGAATTTTACAGCTATGTGCTGAACCGAAATTACATAGGAAACCATCAATCTATTATTTTTGAAGAAAGGATCAATTTCTTAAATAATATTAAGGAATTGGAAGGATTTGTGTTTCAAAATTACAGCGAAAAAGGGAAAGAAGGAAGATTGTATTTTTCTGCTGAAAACGGAAAAAAAATTGATGCCATCCGCCAGCAAATTGAAAGTTGGAAAAATGCTGATGAAATCACCGATGATGACTACTATTTTTTACTGGCTTCCTTAATTGAAAGTGCCGATAAAGTGGCAAACACGGCATCGGTTTATGGCGCTTATTTAAAAAAAATCAAAAAATCGGCCCAAAAAGAAATGATTTTAAAACCTGCATTATTTACGTTGAACAGTAACAAACATCAGGTTTTTAATGCCGACAGCAATGCGTTAATTAAAGAAATAAAAGGCGATATTTTGTATTTGGATCCGCCTTATAACGAGCGGCAATACGGATCAAATTATCATTTATTGAACACCATTGCAAAATACGATTCATTTGAGCCCCAAGGGAAAACGGGTTTGAGAACCTATTACCGATCTTCATATTGCAAAAAAAACGAAGTCAAAAATTCTTTTGAGGAATTGATAAAAAACGCTAACTTCAAATATATTTTCTTAAGTTATAACAATGAAGGTTTAATGACCGAAAATGACGTAAAAAGCATTATGTCCGCTTACGGAAAATACAGCTTGAAAACCACCGATTATCAGCGTTTTAAAGCCGATAAAACTGAAAACAGAAATCACACAGCAACTTCAACAGTTGAATATTTACATATTTTAGAAAAAAATGAATAAAAAAGAAGAAAACGCAAATTATATTTTCTGTATGAAGTGGGGAACTTTATATGGAGCCGACTACGTAAACAGATTGTATTCAATGGTTAAGAAAAATTTAACCTACGATTTTAAGATGGTTTGTTTTACTGATGATGAAACTGGAATTACTGAAGAAGTTCAGTGTTTTCCAATTCCTGAAATCAATTTAGATTCAAAACTACCTGAACGGATGTGGAAGAAATTGACCACGCTAAAAGAAGATTTGTACGGATTAAAAGGACGCGCTTTATTTCTGGATTTAGACATTGTAATTGTTGATAATATTGATTGTTTTTTTGATGTTGAAGGTGAATTCAGAATTATTAAAGACCATAGCTGGAGATCTTGGAGAATAACAGGAAATTCTTCAGTTTATAGGTTTGATATTGGCAAACACGGTTATGTTTTTGATGATTTTATCGCCAATTTTGATGCAGTGATAAAAAAACACAGAAATGAACAAGAGTATTTAACCCACGCCATTAATGATAAAGGGAAATTACAATACTGGCCAAAAGAATGGTGCCCAAGTTTTAAGTATGACTGTATTTCAAGGTTTCCTTTGGCATTTTGGAAAAAACCGACAATACCCAAAGGTTCAAAAATAATTATTTTTCATGGTGAAATAAATCCGCATAAAGCCATTATTGGCGGCAGGGGAAAATGGTATCGTTATGTAAGGGCCGCTCCTTGGGTTGCAGATTATTGGAAGTAAATTTTTCTGAATTTCTTGATGAAGTTGAACGGATTTAATAAAAAAACAACGAATCAAAATATTAAAAATCAGAATGAGAAGGTTTTTAAAAAGTTATAAATTCGCTTTTATAGTTACAGTTTTCCTCATTTTAGGCAGCTGTAAAACTGCGGTTGTTCCAACTTTTTCTGCACAACAACAACCTGCGGTTCCAAATTATGAGAATAGCGCAACTTGGGCCATTTTACCCGATTTTTATCCTGAAAATTTAAAACATTGGCAAACCAACACAACTGGTTTAGAGGCGGATATTTTTTACATTTATCCAACTTTAAATATTGAAAAAAAGGATTTAAGATGGAATGTCCCGGTCACTGATTCCATTCAAAATGTAAAAGTGATCGACAAGGCGGTTTACTTTCAGGCATCCGCATTTTTAAACGCCGGAAAATTGTATGTTCCTTATTACCGGCAAGCGCATTTAAGATCTTATGCCAGTTTTGAAAACGGAGGCAAAGAAGCGTTAAATTTGGCGTATAGTGACATAAAAGAAGCGTTTAAAGTTTATTTGGAAAAGTACAATCATGGCAGGCCAATCATAATTGCATCTCACAGTCAGGGAACCACGCACGCAATTCGGCTTTTAAAAGAATTTTTCGACGAAAAATCGTTACAAAATCAATTGGTTGCAGCTTATTTGCCCGGAATTGCCATCAAAAAAAACGAGTTTAAAACCATTCAAATGATGACAAATCCAACTGAAATTGGCGGATTTGTAAGCTGGAACACCTTTAAAAAGAATTATTATCCCAAAAAATATGAGGAATGGTTTAAGGGCAAAGAAGTTTCAAATCCTATTGATTGGGACAGCAGCAATGAATCTGAACAATCAGACCACAAAGGATTTTTATTTACCAATGATAAAATATATAAACAGGCACTGCAAGTTTATGTAAAAGATGGCATATTGTGGATTAGCACACCGCATTTTCCATATCGGTTATTGGTTTTGGCCAAAAAACGATACCACGCAGGCGACATCAATTTATTTTGGGAAGACATTCGGGAAAATGCATCATTACGCGTAGAATCTTACCTAAAAAATCAAATGATTTCAGAAAACAAGGATTGAAATATTACAGGTTTCATCTTACAAATAAATTGGGCCATTTCTTAAATTATCGAAAGAAATACATTGCAAAATGTTACAAAAAAAGTGATTATTCGTCATAAATTAAAAACCTTTTTTTTATGAAAAACAGACTCTTAATTTTAGCAGTAGCATTGATTTTGGCATCTTGTGCATCGAAAACATCCTTTAATTCATTTTACGAAGAAAATAAAGAAGCAAGTGAGTTTTCATTAAGTACGCCTGCTTTTATCGCAAATTTAATTATTCCAAAAGATGATGTAAGAGAATATGTAGATTTATTTAAAAAAGTGAGGCATTATAAAGTGATGATTTTTTCTGATGGCACAACTTCATTAGACAGAAAGTTTGATCGGTTTATCAAACAAAAAAACTATGAGACAATTTTAAGCGTAAATGATCAAGGCGACAAAGTTCAATTGTACTTTTTACAGCATAATAATGCCATTAAAGAAATTGTTTTAAAAGTTAAAAGCGACCCTGATTTTTTAGTGATTGGATTGAAAACGAATATATTAGAAAGCGATTTTAATAAAATTATTGAAAATTCAGCCATAAAGATTTCATCCAATTAAAAAGTTTGGGCGTAAAAAAACCGTTTAAAATTAATTTTAAACGGCTTTTTATGAATTACTATGACTTCAATTGCTTACAATGTTTTTGAAAATGTGTAAGTAATCCCAAAGTTTATTCCAAAGGAAGAATAAGGAACCCTTTCCGCCAGTTTTTTTGAAGGATCTGTATTTGTATTCGACAATTCATCTACATAAATACTATTTTTAACATATCCTGCAGGTAATTTGTCAATTGAGTAAAGTCCGGATACAGCAACAGTTCCGTTAGCCAAAACAACATCAGTGTTAAATTCTTTAATTTCAGAGTCATTTCTTTTAACGCTCACGCCCATGTACTCAGCTTCTAAAAATAAATTTAAATTATTTTTCAATTTATGTTTAAATCCAAAGGCACCAACAAAACCTAGAGGTAATTTTCCGTGAAAATCTTCTATATAATTGGTTTCAGTAAAAGCGCCGGCAGGCAAACCAAATGCTTGTGAAATTGTTGTGCCGCTAGCTTCATCTGCTATATAGTTTTTGTCATAAACAACAGCTTCTGTTTTTCCGCCTAATTTAATTAATGCGCCAAAACGTCCATAAACTTTGTTTGTAAACTTATAAACAACAGATGGCGTGAAACCAAATGCGCGTCCGCGAGCAATGGCGTTTAGCTCCCTTGAAGGAAAATTAACTTTTTTAATTGTTTGATCGGCTCCGTGTAAATAACCAAATCCAAAGTCCACACCAAAAGTGTCGTTAAAAAAGTAACCGGTTCTAATTTGAAAGTTGGTTCCTTCTCCGTAACTTCCATAAGAGTTTTTAGATTCAGAAGCATTCATGATTTCTCCAAATTTCACTTCGGCACTTCCAATGGCCTGACCAATACTTGATGAAACATAATATTGACCAAACGTTAAATTAATTGAACAAAAAGCAACAAGCAACAGTAAATTTTTTTTCATAATATTCTTTAATATTTTAACAGGCAAATTACCTTTATTAAAAAATATTACTTTGAAAAAACACCGCTATTTTTGCCGAAAAACATTAATGATTATAATGAAATGAAATGGAAAAATGATTGGTATTTACCTAAAAATATCCACTCTTTTTTTAGTATTTCCCACATAAACCTCATTGCCGTTAACAATTACGGGACGCTTTAAAAAAGTGTATTCGTCCAATATCAATTGTCGGTAGTCTTTTTCTGTTAATTGCTGACTTTTCAAGTCCATTTCCTTATATTTTTTTGCCATTCGGCTAAATAAAACTTCATAACTTTTTGTGAGCGCAAACAATTCTTCCAACTGCTTTACAGTAATAGGCTCGGTTTTAATTTCCTGTAAAATATAGCCGGAAGTATCCATTTCTTTTAAAATTCTTCTGCAGGTATCGCAGGTTTTTAGGTGGTATATTTTTTTCATTTTTTAAATGATGTTAATCCGTAAAATTAATGCGTTTTTACTTTAAATTTGAAAACTATTAACAAAAATAAAATCAAATGCAAAAAAACTTTGACATCCTCATTAAAACAAGACAGCTTATTTTAAATATAACCGAAGATCTTACAATAGAACAGTTGAATAAAATTCCGTCGGGATTTAAAAACAACATCGCCTGGAATATTGCGCATTTGACAGTAACGCAACAGCTTTTATGCTATAAATTATCGGGATTGGATTGTTTGGTTTCCGAAGAAATGATAGCTGATTTTCAAAAAGGAACAGCACCAAATCATATTATTTCCAAAGAAGAATTTGAAACAATAATTGAGCAATTTTTGAGGTTGCCTTTGCAGTTGGAAGAAGATTACAACAAGGGAATTTTTAAAAATTACAGTGAATACAAAACAAGTGTAAATATCACGTTGAATTCTGTGGAAGACGCCATCATGTTTAACACCTATCACGAAGGAATTCATCTCGGAATTATATTGCAATTGATGAAATTTGTATAAATTTTTTAAGCATTTAATAAAACCAAAATCAAAGAATATCAGCCTTTTTGCTGAAATTGGGCTTAAATTTGATACTTTTGCCAAATGAAATTAGGGTAGCAACACCGATGAATTTGTCGCTTAGCAAAAAAGGCTAGGCCTATAAAATTAAATAATAAATAGATGAAATTTAACACAAAAACCATCCACGGAAACCAACAGCACGACCCTTCAACCGGAGCGGTAATGCCACCAATATACCAAACTTCAACCTATGCGCAAACTTCACCTGGCGTTCATAAAGGTTACGAATATTCAAGAACTGCGAATCCAACAAGAACCGCAGTTGAAAATGCTTTTGCCAGCATTGAAAACGGGGAATTCGGACTTGCATTTGGTTCGGGTTTGGCAGCCATTGATTGCGTGATGAAATTATTGAGTCCTGGTGATGAGGTTATTTCTACCAATGATTTGTATGGAGGATCTTACAGAATATTCACAAAAATATTTGAAAATTACGGCATCAAATTTCATTTTATCGGAATGGAAAATGCAGAAAATATTGAAAATTATATTTCTGATAAAACAAAATTAATTTGGGTTGAAACACCAACCAACCCGATGATGAATATCATTGATATCGTTGCGGTTTCAGCAGCGGCTGTCTCGGCGATCTGGTTTAGCCACCGGCCCACGGTGTCTTTACTAACGCTCAGGCGAAGGGCAATATCCCGCAAGCCCATACCTTGGTGTTGAAGTGTCCGGGCAGTCTGGAGCCAGGAATTTTGGGTTGCCCGTGCGCCGTGCGGCCGTCCCGCTAACTTTCCCAGCGCCGCCATACCATGCGATTCGAAACATCTTTGCGCGCGGCGCAACGTGCGCGCCGAATAACCAAAGGCCCGGGCAACATCGTTTTGATCCGCATAACCGCACCGAACCAAAGCGACCATCGCGTAGGCTTC
>JAUSOJ010000177.1 GCA_030656195.1 Lutibacter sp. | reverse complement strand
AAATCGAATAATCGCGTACAATTTTCTGCCATAAAAGATGATTGATAATGCAAAGTAGAAAAAAAAAAGGATTTCACAAAAAATGAAATCCTTTTTTAGATTTTAGCACTTTCAACTGGCTAACAATTTATTTTTTACCATTTTATGGCATTCTCAAATGCCATACTCGTATTTTGAATAAATAAAGCAAAGTATGCTGCTTATTTTGTTCCTTGTTGGTTTCTGAAAACGCCGGCAAATAACAATCCGCCAATGATTCCCATTAAAATAAAAGCCACTTGCTGGTATAAATTATCAGCGGTAATGATGGATGAATTTAAAAATGAGTTGCTAAGTCCCATAAAAGATTTACTGCCGGGAACAAGCATTACGATACCCTGAGTCAGATAAACTGTTTTTGGAGATTTTGTATATCTGCTAAACAAGCTGCTTATTGCAACAGCAGCTATTGTTCCAAAAAAAGTACTTAGTAAAACCCCTGATCCTGAGAGTATCGCGGTAATAAAAAAAACGAAAACGCCAGTAAGCACTCCCAAAAACATGTCCTTTTTACGAACCTGAAAGATAGCCAAAAGGCTCATTGAAAACAGCGGAATCCCACAAAACATAATCCAATGAGGCATGTCGGATGTATGAACCAAAAGCTTAAAGTCAATCACGGATGACATCACTGCCAAACCCAGTAAAACGCCAAAAAATTGTTTAAATAAAGAAATTATGGAATCGAATAATTTGGCAACGCCAGAAACTAAATTTTTTGAGGTAATTTCTTCTAAAGCTGTTGTAATTGCCAAGCCGGGAATAAAGATTATAATGGCTGACAGAATGGTGATGCCGACATTAAATTCGGGGAAAACCAAATATATCAGACAGGCGAGTACGGTAACGACAAAAGAAATTAAGGATTCTAAAACAGTCTCTAAATAGCTTGATTTATTCGATAAATACACGATTAAATAAACCAATGCCCCTAAAAGTAAAGCAAAAATAAAAGAAATCCAATTGGTGCCAATCATTAAACTAAATGCGCCAGCGGCAATTGAGTAGGAGAGGGTTTGTACTACGTGATTTATTTTTTTTGATTCAACTTTGATTAATTGCAATTCATCTTCCACCTCTGAATGACTAATCTCCTTTGCTATTATTTTATTCGTGACTTCCTCAACACGTGACAACGCTCCCAAGTTAAGGACGCCAGGAGGAAGGCACTCTAAATAATTATAGGTATGTTCACCCTCATCTTCATAAAAAGCATAGTTTATCCACGTGGGCAAATCCATAAAGGTTCCATTTATTCCCTGGGTTTTTGCAACTTTGGTTAAATAGGTCTGAATTTTATAGGAAGGAATTCCGTAGGTATGCAGCGCTCTTCCTAAATCAATTATAAACTGGTATTTTTTTGGTGTTTTCATTGTCTGGGTTCCTATGAAATTTTGAAAAAAGAGACCGTTTTAAACAACGGTCTCTTTAGGATGTTCTGTTTAATAAATCCTTTAAAGCGTTTATGCTGAATTTATTGATGCGCTGTCTTTTTATTTTAAGACAGCTTCATTTTTATTCTTTGGTTAACCATTTTCTGGCGTTCACAAAAGCTTCTGCCCAAGGTGAAACCTCGTCGTTTCTGCCTTCAGGATAATACGCCCAATTCCATTGAAAAAGGGAACGTTCAATATGCGGCATCATCACCAAATGCCTGCCGTCTTTTGAACTCATCATCGCAACATTGTAATCGGAGCCGTTTGGATTGGCCGGATACGCATCATAACCGTATTTGGCCACAATATTGTATGCATTTTCTTCCATAGGCAAGTTAAATTTTCCTTCGCCGTGTGAAATCCATACCCCCAAAGTGCTGCCTGCCAAAGTAGAAAGCATCACCGAGTTGTTTTCATGGATGGTTACCGAAGTAAATCCGCTTTCGTGTTTGTGGGAATCGTTGTGCAATAATTTTCCGTGAACTTCATGCTCGGGATTAATCACTTCCAGTTCCATAAAAAGCTGACAGCCATTGCAAATTCCGACGGATAAGGTATCTTCTCTTTTGAAGAAATTGTCCAAGGCGTTTTTCGCTTTTTCGTTGTATAAAAAGGCACCCGCCCAGCCTTTTGCAGAACCCAAAACATCAGAATTGGAGAATCCGCCAACGGTACCTATAAACTGAATGTCTTCCAGGGTTTCGCGTCCGCTGATTAAATCGGTCATATGCACATCTTTTACATCAAAACCTGCCAAATACATCGCATTCGCCATTTCGCGTTCAGAATTGCTTCCCTTTTCGCGAATAACGGCTGCTTTTGGCCGCTCGACTGCGCTCGAGATGACGGGTTTTTGACCTGTAAAATGGGCTGGCATTATGTATTGCAAAGGCTGATTTTTATAATTTTCATAACGATCCAGCGCTTTGTTGTTGGCGCATTGTTTTTGATCCAGCAAATAAGATGTGTCATACCAAACATCGCGCAGTTCGGCAATGTTGAAGGTAAGTGTTTCATCAAAATTGATGATGGTTACGCATTCACTTTTAGCGGCAAAACCAATCTCGAAAAATTCAATGTTGTTTTCGGCTAAAATTGCAGGCACCCTTTCATCGGCACTTTGGAAAATAATCCCGCTGTTTTCGGCAAAAAGCAATTTTACCGTATCGGCTTCCGCGATGGCGGTAAGGTCAATTTTCAATCCCAATGTTTGCTGCGAGAAACACATTTCAAGCAAGGTGGTAATCATTCCTCCGGATGAAATATCGTGTCCGGCCAAAATCCGATCTTCTTTGACTAATTTTTGAAGGGTGTTAAACGCGATTTTAAATTTAGCGGCATCTTTGATGGTTGGCGTTTCTTTTCCAATTTTATGATGGAT
>JAUSOJ010000163.1 GCA_030656195.1 Lutibacter sp. | reverse complement strand
GAAGGTGGCGTTATTGTTCCTGGAGCAACTGCAACTTACCAATTTGTATTGGCAGGTAACAGAACTTTGGTTGCTAACTATAGTTTAATACCTCCAACGCAATTTGCGGTAATTGTATCATCAAGCCCAGTTTTAGGCGGTGTTACTACAGGTGCAGGTTTATTTAATGAAGGATCATCAGTAACAGTAACAGCAACACCAAATGCCGGATTTACTTTCGCCAATTGGACTGAAGGTGGCGTTATTGTTCCTGGAGCAACTGCAACGTACCAATTTGTAATTGCAAATGACAGAACTTTGGTTGCAAACTATGTGCCGGTTCAGTTTACAATTGCCTTATCATCAAGCCCTCTTTTAGGAGGAACAACTGGTGGAGCAGGAACATTTGATACAGGAACAACAAGAACTGTAACTGCAACAGCTGCTGTTGGATATGATTTTGCCAATTGGACAGAAGGTGGCGTTATTGTTCCTGGAGCAGGTGCATCTTATGAATTTGTTTTAACTGGAAACAGAACTTTGGTTGCCAATTTCGTTGTTGAGCCACCACTGCAATTTACTGTAGTGTTAAATGCTGACCCTAATAATGGTGGTGTAGTTACAGGTGCAGGTTCATTTGATGCAGGATCATTGGTAACAGTATCCGCAAATGCAAATCAAGGATATACTTTTGTGAACTGGACAGAAAATGGCGTTATTGTTCCTGGAGCTAATGAAATTTACGAATTTGTAATTGCAAATGACAGAACTTTACAAGCCAACTTTATCTTAGATACAGTAGCTACTGGACCTGGTATAATTGACTTGGGAACTGCAGGAGATTTTGTCATTTTGTCAAAATCAGGAATTGATAGAGTTGGAGTTACATCAATTACCGGTAATATTGGCGTTAGTCCAATTGATCAAACAGCGATAACTGGATTTTCACAAATAATGGACGTTACCAATACATTTTCAACATCGATTTATGTGAATGGTAAGATATATGCAGCAGATTATACAGCACCTACTCCTGCCTATTTAACCACTGCGGTTTCTGATATGGAAACAGCTTTCGTCACAGCAAATGGTTTAACAACCGATGTTATTGTTGCTTTGGGCGCAGGAGATATTAGCGGTATGACTTTGGCTCCAGGCCTATATAAATGGGATACTGGACTTTTGATCACAAATGAAGGTGTAACCCTTTCGGGAGGACCAGACGACACATGGGTTTTTCAGATTTCAGATGATTTTACCGTTAATAATGATGCCATAATCACCTTGGCAGGTGGTGCACAAGCCAAAAACATTTTCTGGGTAACAAGAACCCAAGCCTTGCTTGGATCTAATGTTCAATTCCAAGGGAATATTTTAGCTCAAACATTAATCTCTGTGAATACAGGAACATCTGTTATAGGAAAATTATTATCACAAACTGCGGTTACTTTAAATGCAGCCACTGTTGTTGACCAAAATTAAAAAAAATAATTATCCCTCGCCAATTGGCGAGGGTTTTATAAAGATTTTAAAAATTTAAATGCAAAAAATAATGAAAAATAAAATAACTTTTAACAAAGGATCTCGCTTTGCCGGCTCCTTTAAACAAACCCTGAAAGGCCTGGTAATAGGTGCCTTGATTTTAACAGGGATCCAATCTCCGCTTCAAGCACAGGAAGTAGAATACTCAAGACCTTCTTGGTACTTTGGTGTTGCCGGTGGTGCAAATTTTAATTTCTATGAAGGTTCAACCTATAAGTTGAATGATGCTTTCACGCCTCCTGTAACCTTTCATAAAGGTTCAGGTATCGGATTGTTTCTTGCGCCAAGCATAGAATATTACAAACCTGACACTCGATTCGGATTTATTTTACAAGCTGGTTTAGACAGCCGTAAAGGTGATTTCGATCAACAATTTACCGACTGTGATTGTCCGGCCGACTTGTCAACCGACTTAAGCTATATTACAGTAGAGCCAAGTTTGCGTTTTGCGCCAACCAAAGGTAATTTCTATTTATATGCAGGTCCAAGATTTGCTTTCAACCAAAACAAAGCATTTGTTTACCAACAAGCAATAAATCCTGATTACCCTAATTCGGTAGCTCCTGCAGATGTAGAAGCTGATTTTAGCGATGTTGAAAAAACAATTATCTCTGGTCAAATTGGTATGGGATATGATATGCCATTGTCAAAAACAACCAGTAAAACACAATTGGTGCTTTCTCCTTTTGTAGCTTTTCATCCTTATTTTGGTCAAAATCCTCGTTCAATAGAAACTTGGAATATTACTACCATCAGAGCAGGTGCCGTACTTAAAATTGGTAGCGGTAAGAGAATTACTCCAGAAGAAGTGATTGTTAAAATTCCTGAAGTTGGATTTGTGGTTAACTCTCCTTTAAACGTTCCTGGTGACTTAAGAGTTACTGAAACTTTCCCATTGCGTAACTATATCTATTTTGATGAAAATTCAACAGATATTTCAAAACGTTATGTGTTGTTGAACAAAGATCAGGTAAAAGACTTTAAAGAAGACCAAGTTGAAGTGTTTAAACCTAATACTGAATTGGCCGGTCGTTCAAAACGTGAAATGACGGTTTACTATAATATTTTAAATATTTTAGGTGATCGTATGGGCAAAAACCCTAACGCAACAATTACTTTAGTTGGATCATCAGAAAATGGACCAGTTGAAGGAAAAGTAATGGCAACGTCTGTTCAAAAATATTTGGTGGATGTATTTGCTATCAATGCTTCAAGAATCGCCATCGAAGGAAGAAGCAAACCAAAACTTGCTGAAGAACAAAAAGGCGGAACTCGTGAATTGGTATTGTTAAGAGAAGGTGACCGTAGAGTATCTATTGAAAGCAGCTCTCCAGCATTGTTAATGGAATTCCAAAGTGGCCCAGATGCTCCTTTGAAACCAGTTCAAATTAATGCGGTACAAGTTGCACCAGTAGCCAGTTACGTTACTTTTAAAGTTGACGGAGCAGAGAAAGCATTTAGCTCATGGCAAATGGAAATTACCGATGAAAACGGTGTTGTTCAAAATTTTGGTCCATACACGCAAGAAGAAGTGAGTATTCCTGGAACAATCATTTTAGGAACAAAACCTGAAGGACATTACAAAGTTAAAATGATCGGAACAAACAAAACCGGTGAAGTTGTAACTAAAGAATCTACTGCGCACATTGTAGCTTGGACACCTTCTAAAGTTGAAGAAGGAATGAGATTCAGTATTCTTTATGAATTTGATGATGCCAACGCAATCGCGATGTACAACAAATATCTTTCAGAAGTTGTGGCTCCTAAAATTCCAGCCAATGCTAAAGTAATCATTCACGGTTATACTGACATTATTGGTGAAGAAGCTTACAACCAAACATTGTCTGTAAAAAGAGCGACTGATGTTAAAAACACACTACAAAACAGTGTTGCTAAATTAGGCACAACGGGTGTTACATTTGAAATGAACGGAATGGGTGAAAATGAAAACGCATCTCCTTTTGGAAATAAACTTCCTGAAGAAAGAGCTTACAACCGTACGGTTATTATTGATGTAGTACCTCAAAAATAATTTCTGTAATTGTTACAGAAAGTTGTTTGAAGTGAGAAATGACAGGGTTTAAACCCTGTCATTTTTTTTATATCTATGTGTGAATTATGTAAACTTTAAAAAAAAATATGTAACTTTAAAAGTATTAAATAGTTGCAAATTTACAATATCACTAATTTAACAATTTTAAACAACAAAAAAAATGAAAAAAACAAGACTCTATTTAATGATAATGATGTTGTCATTAGGTGCATTTACAACAGTTGGCGCTACCGAAAAAAATCCTGCTACAGCTCCAAAAGAAATTCCGGCAGAAATTCAAGTGATGCTTAATCGTTTGGATGAAATTAAAGACATGGACAAATCAGACTTGAACCGTGCCGAAAAGAAAGAACTTCGCAAGGAAGTACGTGCCATCAATACCGAAATCAGATCTTCCGGAAACGGTATCTACATTTCAGTAGGCGCAATTATCATCATTTTACTTTTAATCATTTTATTATAATCAAAAGTAGTCATCAGTTTAAAATGACAAAACCTTATTAAATTCCATAACTTGTTATAGAATTGTTTGAAAGAAAAAGGACGAGGCACAAAACCCTGTCCTTTTTTTATTCATTATTTTTTTAATTGAATTGTTAAATTAACCGAAAAATATTTTGGGCGTTCACCGCCAACTGGCGGGTCGGGCCTTTTGTTCCAAACTTTTTTCGCTAAAAAAGCGCAAAAAGGTTTTCACTGCAGTCCCTAACGCAATTTAAATTAATAATGAATATTCCAACAGCAATAGAATAAACAACAACTTAAATAACCATTAAATTTACAGATGAAATACAACATAAAAATAAACAGCATAAAAACAGTTGATGAAATACCGGGTTACTGGGCCAATGAAGATTACTTCCAATTACTGGAAAAATACAATTATCCCGATGCAGGAACTGCCAAAAAAGATACTTTACACGAATTGCTTTTAATGGCCATCACCGATTTTGAACCTAAAGACGCCGCCGTTATTGTGCTCACCCATAAACTGGGCGAAATTTTAACCGAAGGACAAATTGACCAAATTTCAAATGATATGCTGGTTGACACCGTTTGTGAAGAATATCCTGAAATAGAATTGCAATACGCCTTATTTAACTGCAACCAACTGCTTTATAAAGCCTTCAACGGCACATTTCCATGTGCAAATGCCACAATTATAGATTGTTCTATCACACCAATCAATGGAAGTCCGGATATTAAAATAACCAAAGAAATTTTACTGAAATTATTTAGCAATGGCCTATCCGATCGAAATATCCTAAAACGATTGTTCGGCGAACAGATGAATGAAAACGCTGCTTTTCCCGAAGCCGAAGGCATTGTATGGAATTTAGAATCAAAAGACCTTGTCAATTTCAGCGTAACAACATCAGCAAACTTATTGAAAGATGAGGATTTCCCTTCGCTCGTATTTGAAGGTGAATACGAAGAGACTGCAGATAATGACTAAATAATCAACTATTCATATATTTTAAAAGCTCCTGAAAATTTCAGGAGCTTTTTTTTCTCTTTTCTTTAAAACAAAATTATCTCCTCGGCTCATTAACTAAAATTCAACACCAAGAATCCGACAATTCCTGCAATAAAAATACAGCCATAGCCAATCAGCACATATTTTTTCAAGGCTTTGCTTCCCGTAAAAACAGCAATCCCAATTTTTACAACAGTATTCGACAATACAGCAAGTAAAATGGCATTTTGGGCAATTA
>JAUSOJ010000156.1 GCA_030656195.1 Lutibacter sp. | reverse complement strand
TGCAATTGCAACGAATGCTTCACAAACAATTTGTTCGGGAGCAACGATTGCTACTATGGCAATAACAGGAAGTGTTTCTTCAACAACGTATAATTGGACCAGAGACAATACTGTTTCAGTAACAGGAATTGCCAATAGCGGTAGCGGAAACATCAGCGGAAGCTTGACCAATACAACCAATGTGCCGGTAATGGTAACTTTTACCATCACGCCAACAGCAAATGGTTGTCCTGGAACACCAGTTACTACAACCGTAACGGTCAATCCAACTGCCCAAGTAGATCTTCCAACAAATCAAGTAGTTTGTAATGGAGGTTCAACAGCAATTGTAACATTTGCAACAACAAACATAGGAGGAACAACTTCATATTCTTGGACGAACAATACAACTTCAATAGGATTGGCAGCTTTAGGTAACGGAAATATTCCTGTTTTTTCAGCTGTTAATGTGGGGACAACCCCGGTAACTGCAACTATTGTTGTAACGCCAACATTCAATAATGGAAGTGTTAATTGTACTGGGCCAACAAAAACTTTTACAATTACGGTAAATCCTACTGCACAAGTAAATCTTCCAACAAATCAAGTAGTTTGCAACGGAAGTCCAACTTCGGTTACTTTTTCAACTACAAATTCTGGCGGAACAACTTCGTATTCCTGGACGAACAATGCAACATCAATTGGTTTGGCAGCTTCCGGAAATGGTAACATTCCTTCTTTCAATGCCGTCAATATTGGAACAACTCCAGTAACTGCAACCATCACTGTAACACCAACTTTCAATAACGGTAGCGTAAATTGTTCTGGACCATCACAAATTTTTACAATCACAATTGACCCTTCAAGTATTGGCGGTAATATATTTATCGAAGGAACTACAGAAAGAACAAAATTGGTTTGTTATAATTCAGCTGGAAATCCACCTCTTATATTAAGCGGTTTTATCGGTAATATTGAAAAATGGCAATACAGTACCAATTCCGGTGTTTTTTGGACGGATATAATTAACACAACAACATCTCAAACCTATGATAACCTTACCGCAACAAGAATTTACCGAGCCATCCTAAAAAGTGGTAGCTGTAGTGAAGTTCCTTCAGCAGTGGCGATAATTAGCGTGGTACCTATTGATGTAAAACCAGACCCGGTAACAGTATCGGCATCAACAATATGTTTGGGTAATTCTTTAACATTTAATTCAACAAGCGGTTTTGCGACAGGAAGTATAATTGAAAGCGGCGGTGATTTCCAAACTTCAAATCCAAAGGATTGGCTGGCAGATGGCTGTGGTAATTGCTTAAATTCTGGAAGTAGTAGCACTGTGGTCGGCCCGTTTCGTCTAAGTGCCACCAACGGAGGAAATTATTCTGGTATTGATTATGCTTCAATAGGAAAATTTGCAATTGCAAATGGTAATGTTGGCGGTAATTCATATTTGGAGACTCCTGTCTTTAATTTGCTCGGTTTAAATACCGCCAAACTTCAATTTGATCATGCTTACAATCTTTTAGCGGGAGCAACAGCTAAGGTAGAAATCTCAATGAATGGTGGCGCTACATATACAACGGTACTTGCATCATTTACAGGTCCTTCCACACTTTCTCCCTATAATAATTTTCCAAATATGGAAATCGATTTAAGTTCTTATATTGGGCAAACAAATTTAAGAATTAGGTTTAATTATTTTAGCAACAATGCAAGTTCCTGGGCTATAGACAATATAAAGATACCAGACAGACCTGTAAATGAAAACATAATATGGACTAATGAACACGGAATTATTGTAAGTAATTCAGCTTCATATACTGAAACACCAACTTCACCAGGGGCACACACGTATACCGTAACATCATACCTAAACGGATGCAATTATGCCATAACTCCTCAAAATTCGGTACAGTTAACCGTGAATGTTAATTTCGCTTATGCAGGCCATGACATTTTAGTTGCAACAGATGACTGTGGTAATAATAGAGTGGCCCTTAATGCTTACGACAATTCAAAATCTGCTGCTCAAAATATTGCCAAGGGTGCTTATAATAACAATTATGTAACAGATACCAGTCCTGGCACCAATGCATTAGGGAAATGGACAATAGCAACTTCAAGCACTTGCGGAGCGGGTACTTTTTCAACAAATAATCCAGGCAAATATTCCGACCCAACAAATGATCCTGATGCCATATTTACAGGTGAAACAGGAAATTATGTATTACGATGGACTGTTGCTGGTTGTTCTTCAGATGATGTATCAGTTACCCTCACGGGTTGTACAAACATCAATTTTGATGGAACAAATGATTACATCACATTTGAAGATAATTTTGATCTTACGCCTGAGTTTAGCATTGAAGTTTGGGTGAAACCAAACGTTTTATCGGAAACAAAAACAATTTTGTCCAAGCGTGATGCTGGTAATGTAGCCAATGGCTATGATTTAAAATTGACTAACAATATCATTTCATTTAATTGGAATAATACAGGAATTACTTCACCATATCCAATTACAACCAACAGATGGTATCATATAGCCGTTACTTTTGATGGAACTTATAAATTGTACATAGATGGTATTGAAGTAGCAACTTCCGGCAGTGCACAATCAGCTCCAGGAGCCAATGCTTTTGAATGTATATTAGGGGCAATGGGACAAAACGGAGCAATTCCTATAAATCATTTCAATGGTTGGATGGATGAACTTCGCATTTGGAATACGGCATTAAATCCAGATCAGATGCATCAAATGATGAATCAACAAATTCTATCAAATGGAACGGCAGTAAGAGGAGAAATATTGCAAATTGATGTGAACGGATTGACATGGACCACAAATTTATTGGGTTATTATAGAATGAATCAAATAAATTGCGGTTATATGAATTCATTTAAGGTAGGTGACCCCAACGGTAAATTGAGAAACATCACCTCGCCACAAGATCAAACAGCTCCTATACCTTATACTACAAAAGGCAATGGAAACTGGAACGACACAACCGCATTAACACCTTGGACTTATGGAAATTCAGTTTGGGATTATCCAAACAGTAAAGGAGTAAATGGTGCTGATATTAATTGGAATATTGTAAGAACCGGACATAATGTTATTTCCAATACGCAAGATTTAACACTACTTGGATTGCTTGTTGATGCCAATAAATTAACAATAACCGGTGCGGGAACCCAAGATGAAAACAATCCTGGTCACGGTTTATGGATTACCCACTACTTAAAATTGGATGGGGTTATAGATTTGGTTGGAGAATCACAATTGGTTCAAAAAAGGTATGGGG
Source organism: Lutibacter sp. (assembly GCA_030656195.1). Classification (GTDB taxonomy): domain Bacteria; phylum Bacteroidota; class Bacteroidia; order Flavobacteriales; family Flavobacteriaceae; genus Lutibacter. The sequence continues at coordinate 21,192 of JAUSOJ010000156.1, read as the reverse complement.
TATATGACACCAATTTCCCTTACGATTTTTCAACTACCCAGTTTAGTGAAAGTATTTTTGAACCAACCAGCTCCGGATATATAGAACGCGACCAACAAGGCAAAAAAAACAGTTTCAATTATAATTATTGGTCATCACCGGTAACGCGTCAAGGTGCAGCAAATAATGCACCATACACAGTGGCTAATGTTTTACGGGATGGAACAAATTCTGCCATCCCAAGAGCTATTAATTTTGTTGATGGGGCTTATTCGGCCGATACGCCAAATGGTTTAAATCCAATAAAAATAACCAGCAGATGGATATGGACTTATAGGGCGACGATAGGTGCCGACCCTTGGGCTAATTATTATCAGTGGGTTAACGTTGGGTATTGGGGTTCAATTAATGTAGGAGATGGATATACGATGAAAGGAACCGGAGGATATGCTGATGTTACCGTTATGCAAAATTATGTTTTTATAGGGAAACCAAATTCGGGGGATATTACAACCACACAATTGAATCACAATCAAACTTATTTGATTGGGAATCCTTATCCCTCCGCATTGGATGCCAATGAGTTTATAAAAAATAACTTAAATGTTTTTGATGGCTCACTGCGTTTCTGGGATCATTTTGGTTTATCTAATAATCATTTATTGGCCCAGTATGAAGGAGGCTATGCAACTTATAACTTAGCTGGTGGTGTTCCTGGTGCATCAAATGTGTTATTAACTGCATCCACCGGTGAAGTTAGTTCAAAAATACCTGAGCGTTATATACCTGTAGGACAAGGATTTTTTGTAGATGCTGATGATAAAACAACACCTGGAAATTTAAATTTCAATAACAACCAGCGGGTTTTTAAACGTGAAGTTGTTACAGGTTTGGCAAACAGTGGATCGGTATTTATGAAAACAGCAACGTCTAAAAAATCCAATACTCAGGAAATGCAAGAAACAACGGCCGATACCAGACCAAAAATCAGATTGACATTTATTTCTTCATTAGGGTATCATCGTCCGTTATTGGTTACTATGGATAAAAATACTTCAAATCAATTTGATATTGGTTATGACGCGCCGTTGAATGAAAACAACAAGGAAGATATGTTTTGGCAACTTGGTCAACGTAAATTAGTCATCCAGGGCGTTAATAATTTTGATACAGATCAAGAATTGCCGCTGGGAATTAAAATTGCAAAAACAGGTTTGGCGACCATTAAAATTCATGAAGTCCAATATATTGACGAAAACATAACGATACATATTAAAGATAAATTTACGGGTAAAACACACAATATTTCTCACAAACCTTTTGAAATTGAACTGGAACCGGGTACCTATTTAGACCGGTTTGCCTTAATTTTTAAATATCAAAAATTGGTGGCTGAAGATTTGGGAACAGATATTTTGTTAGTGGAGCCAGTTACTGAAGATTCTAATTATCAGATTTTTATGAATAATGCAATAGCCGAATTGCAAATTAAAAACAATGGCACCGATGAAATACGAAGCATCACCCTTTTTAATATATTAGGACAAACGATGATTACTTGGAACAAAGAACTTAACAGAAGAATCATTTCCTTGCCTGTAAAACTGGCAACAGGGGTTTATATGGTTCAAATAAATACCATTAACGGCAGTATTAATAAAAGAATCATTATTGAATAGCTACATGGATTAGGTTTTTCGCTAAACAGGATTGCTTAGCGTACCCAAGAATAGGTTTGATTAAAAATAAAAAATAGGGATTTTATTGATAAATCATACTAAAAATGCGAAGAAGAATCTTAACATATTGTTTTTATGTGGTTATGTTGTTGGCAAGTGTCCCTGTTTTTGCGAAGAAAAAAGGACCGCCACCACCACAAAATCAACCGCCACCACCTGGTTTGCCCATTGATGGCGGTATTTCTTACCTGTTTATAGCTGGCGCGGCTTATGGCATTTATGCCATAAGGAAAAAATTTACGCTTGACGATTAAGGATTTGGGAATTACGATTTAGGAATTACGATTTACAAATAATTTCACTTTGAGCCTTCGGTCTCCGGACTTCCGACTTTCACCTTTCACCTTTCAGCCTTCGGTCTTCGGTCTTCTGTCTTAGATATCTCAACTTATAATATTGCAAGCCCAACGCGCCAGCTGGCCTTTGCACTAAAAATGTATACCATACATTTTTTTAACGCTCAATCCTCCCTTCGGGGGTTAGGGGGCTTTTTCACCCATAAATATACAGCCACTCTTTATTGTCGGTATCATCACTTTCTTTGATCAATTTAAATCCGTTTTTTTCATAGAAATGTTTAAGCCACTCCTCTTCACTGGTGAGCCAGTATTTTTGGGTTGGATCTTGATTTTTCAATAAAGTTAACCATTGGGATGCCAAATTTCTATTTCTTTTATCCAGGGGAACCCAAATAAAACCAATGTACAAATAGCCTTCTTTAAACAAATATTGCAGTGAACGTTCAAAATCACTCATATCGGGAAGGCTTTTTGAGAATACGAGTCCGCCGGCAACCACTTCCTCATCTTCTTTTAAGACGTAGATTTTTGCAACATCTTTGTAGCTTTCCCAATACGGCACAATAAGGTCTTGCCAGTCTTCGGGTAATATATTAAAAAACTCTTCAGGGTTGTTGGTTGCGTTGCTAAATTGGATGTCCATATTTTACATTTTTCTTTGTGAACCTTTGTGTATCTCTTTGTGAATCTTTGTGTAATAATTATTTCACAGAGTTGCGCTAAGTTAACACAGAGATACACGGAGCGCCATCAAATAATTTTTTTTAACTTAGGCATTCCAAACTCAAGGAACTTTAAATACTTTTAAAATAACTCTAAGTACTCCAAACTCAAGGCACTTTAGGCACTTTTTTATAACAATCCCCATGACATAAGTTTGTCAGAATCTTCCAGCCATCGGTCGCCAATATCGGTTCTGTAATAGCAGTTATTCACAATGAGATTTCCAATACGGTTGTACATCATTTTTTGAGCATCTCTCATGGTGATTCCTGTTCCCGTAACCAAAACCGCAATGCCGGTATCGGCGGTTATAAGCCATTCATCATTTACTTTTTTCAAATGCATCGGGTGAATGCCTTCTTTCATTTCTTTTTTGAAAATAACTACGGAATCCTTGGAAAACAGGTTGAAAGTTTTTTTATCATCAAAAGGGAAGGGCGGCACCACTACAAAAGCGCCAATTTGAAATCCTTTTTTTACGTTGATGGTGAAATTTTCGCCGTTTGCAATTTTATACAACATATTTCCAAAAGGCTCGTGAACGCCGGCACGTTGTATAAATATTTGCGGAAATCCGAAGCGGGAGGTGAATTCTAAAGGATAAATACCATTTCCGTTTACAATGCAATTGATATCAATATGGCCTCTAAAATTTTTTTTGGCCAAAGTGGATTCAAATTTTTTCAAGGTCGCGTCGAATATTGGCGAATGTTTTACCCAAAACATGCTGCTGCCCATTTCTCCGGTGGAAACGCCCAATTCCTTCGGAAAAAGTTTTTTATGCTCAAAAGTAATATTAAGCGGATAAATAAATTCTTTTCCATTAAAAAATCCGGAGACTGAGATTTCAACGCCTTTTACTTTTCGCTGCAGTTGAAAAGTGCCAAAATCATTTCCCCAACTTTTTTCATAGGCTTTTAAAACCCGCATTACATCTAAGCCTTCATCGTCATTTCCAACAAATAGCAATTGTTTAAATTCTTGGGTTTCTCCGCTGGGTTTTATAACATACGCATCCGGGTTTTTTTGAACATACGCTATGGCGTCCTTAAAATTGAAAAACTCTTTCCAGGGCAAGGTTTTTACTTTATGTTTTTTAAGTTCATCCTGACCAAAATTTCGGTCTAACTCTAAATTATCGGTATATGTTGATCCTCCAAAAACTATTTTTCCGGCGGTGCGCAATTCTTCACATACTTTTCCATAACCTGTATAATCAAAAATAATAACATCGGCCCAATCAATATGTTTTTTCCAGTCCAACACTTTTGTCACAAAACCATAGCCTATTTCCTTGTAGGGTTTTTCTTCAACATATAATTTTACGGCATTTCCTTCTAAAAGTGTTGCTAAGGCAATATCTAAAGATTCACCCCAACGCGAAATAAACAAGAAATTTCTTTTAACAGTTCCATTTACTTTTGAATTGGGTGAAGTTTCTTTCAACGGATTAATTATTTTACTCATTATTAGATGATATTTTCAAAAAAAATATTTTAAATTTAAAGTTTGCAGTATAAATGAATTAAAGTTTTAAAAATTACTCTTCCAACACCAAATCAACAATAATTGAAGCGTAATATTCCTCTCCATATTCGCCTTTTGTGGTTTCAACTTTGTAAGTGATGTTAAATTTTTTGTAAATAAATTTTTTTTTGGTGAGGTCAAATTTTTCTTTAGCGGCGGCTTCTACGCCTTCAAAAAAGAAACTGTTGTCATTATAGTCGGTGAAATAGTAGAATCCATCTTCATGTCCAAAAAAAGTTGCTTTAATGCTTCGCGTTTCTTGGTCTTTTGCAAAAACAAAGGATAATAAAGTGAATAATGTGATCAGTGTTTTCATCTGTTTATATTTTATTTTTTATTGGTACAGATGCGGTTCGCCATTAAACATTTCTGTTTATATCAAAATTTGTTAAGGCTCGTTTCATCTGTTAATTATTTATTTTTTATTGGTACAGATGCGGTTCGCCATTAAACATTTCTGTGTATATCAAAATTTGTTAAGGCTCGTTTCATCTGTTTATATTTTTATTTAAAATTTTTCAATAGTGTAGAAATTAGAGACAAGCAATTTAATTATTTCAAGAAACATTGCTTGTTTCTTTTAGGCAATTTAGCAATAAACAAGTTTTGTACCAATTATGTTAAGCGATAATACAGCAGGGCAAATAATTATATTTTCTTTTTTAACAGGCAACATCATCCAATATTTTTAGGCAGTTTGTCATCGTATATTGAATTTTTTTTTGTGAATTTTCTATAACAAATATAGCGCAAAATTCACGAATTGCGTAAAAATCATTTAAATTATTTAAGCAATTGTTTTGAAGAATTTAAAGCTTGGATTACCGTAAATTTGGTAAATTTGTTTTTTCTGAAATTAAATGTAAATTGTAAAAGTTTTCTAAACTTTAAATTTTCTTCAAAATGATGCTTCTTAAAAAATCATTCAACAGAGATTTTCTCAAAATTTTAGGGCTATTTTTAGTTTTAATGTTGCTGCAAAGCTGCAGTACTTATAAGAAATCCACCAATTTAGAAGAGGCTTCCCGGGCCGAGCAAGAAGGCGTTGTAAAAGTGACTATGACAAATGGTGATCAATACATTTATGAATCTATTGAACTTAAGGAAAATACATATTACGGCATAAAAACCATTGAGGGCGGAAAAACCCAAACAGTGCTTTTAAAAGAAGATGTGATGAAGGTGGAAAGGCAAAATAAAAATTCATCCGGTTTTTTTGGCATTACCGGAATAGCCATTGGCATTGCTTCAATTGTATTGGCGGTGCTTATGTTTTAAGGATAAACGGAACCGACTTTCAAAATTGTATTTATGTTTAATTTTTATTGAATGCTTTATTTAATTACATTTACAAGTGTTTGAGATTAATTTTGCCCCCAACAGATAAAGAATAAATACATTTTTAAATAAAACAGCATATTGAAAAAAGATATTGAAATTGAAAAATTAAAACTTTCCGAATCGTTATTAAACGAAGTCAATTTAATCATTATTTCTTGTGATGTAAACGGCCTAATTACCTATGTTTCACCTGCTACTGAGCAAATAATTGGCTATAAAGTTGAACATCTTTTAGGCGATAAATGGTGGGATTTAACTTTTTTTTCAAAGGAAGAAGGTCAATTATTTAAAAAAAGAGTTTGTGATATTGCTTCAGGAAAAATTAAGGTCGACCCAAAACCTTATGACCGGCAACTGCGTTGTAAAGATGGCAGCTTGAAATGGATTGAATGGCGTGATTCACTTGGAGCCAACAATATTTTTGTTTCTGGAGGCGTTGACATCACCGAATGGAAAAAAACCGAGGAAATTAAAATACAATCCGACACCATCTTAAATAGCGTAGAAACTATGCTGATGGTGAGCGATAAAGAAGGAAATATCATCTACGCGTCTCCTTCTGTTGAAAAAATGCTGGGATTTCCTGTGGATGAAATTATGGGTGATAAATGGTGGAAATTAACCTATGAAAATCAACAAGAAGCAGAACAGGTAAAAAACGCCATTTACAATTACGTTTTTTTAAACAAAAAGAGTTTTGTTGACATTACTAAACGAAAAATTAAGACCGCCACTGGCGATTATAAATGGATTGAATGGCAATTATCAAAAGGTGTCAACGGCACCTACATCTCTATTGGAACAGATATTACCCAAAGAATTTCCACAGAACTTGAATTAAAGAAAGCAAAGGATTTGGCGGAGGAATCTTTAAAAGTTAAAAACGAGTTTTTGACCAATATGAGCCACGAAATCAGAACGCCGCTGAATGCCGTGATCGGATTTACGGATTTGGTATTAGAAACCCAGCTAAATCCCGAACAAAGATCACATTTGGAAACGATGCGAAATTCGGGTGAAATTTTGCTTTCGCTGATCAATAATGTGCTCGACCTTTCCAAGCTTGAATCGGAGAAACTTAAAGTTGAGGAGATTCCTTTCAACCTGCACAAATCTTTCAATACGGTTCTAAAATTAATGAAATTAAGGGCCGATGAAAAGAAGATTTCTCTGGATCTTAAAATTGAGCCAAATACGCCCATTCGTGTTATTGGCGACCCAACCCGGGTAGAACAAATTTTGCTGAATTTAATTGGAAATGCCGTTAAATTCACCAACAAAGGTTCTGTGCGCGTTACGCTAAAACAACTAAATGAAACAGATGACACTTCAGAAATATATTTTGAAGTCAGGGATACCGGAATTGGCATAGTTTCCAACAAAATAAATACGGTTTTCGGCGCATTTTCCCAAGCAAAAAGCGATACTTCACGTATTTATGGCGGCACAGGATTGGGGCTCACCATTGTTAAAAAATTGGTCGGTTTGTTAAACGGAGCAATCAAAGTTGAAAGTATATTTGGAGAAGGCAGCGTGTTTAAAATAACCTTGCCATTAAAAAAAGACTTGGTAAATGTTAATACCGAGGAAGTTGAGCCAGAATTTTTAATGAATGAACCTTTGGAGCTTTCTATTTTATTGGTAGAAGACAATAAAACCAACCAATTGTTGGCAAAAACAAGGTTAGAACGATGGAAATGCAAAGTTGATATCGCAAATAACGGAATTGAAGGCGTTAAAAAAGTCCAAAAAAACATGTACGACCTTATTTTGATGGACATTCAAATGCCCGTGATGGATGGCTACGAAGCTTCAAAAATTATAAAAAATGACATTTCTAAAAAAGTGGCTAAAATCCCAATCATTGCCATGACGGCTTATGCCACCAATGCCGATATTAGCCTCGCCAAATCTTCGGGCATGGATGACTATATTTTCAAACCTTTTAAGCCCAGAGAACTCTATAACATTTTGGAAAAGTATGGAATACCTTCCAAAGAGCGGAATTTAAAATATGCCAATGACAAACATGCAGATGCGGAAACAAAGGCAGAAAAAAAGTACATAGACCTTAAATTTTTATACGAAGAAACCCAAGGAGAAAGCGCTATATTAATTTTGCTGATAGAATCTTTCCTTAGAGATTTTAATGAGTTTTTTGAAGTGGTGAAGAAGGAGTTTAAACGTAAAAACTGGAAAGTTTTGTATGAAGCCACCCATAAAATTAAACCCAGCATTACCATGTTTGGAATTGCAGAAATGGGACCAATTATACATTTATTGGCTCAAAAATTTAGAGAAGAAAAAAACTTAGAGGATGCCGGAACACTGCTGAATTCGTGCAAAGAAATTTTTAAACACGTTAACGAAGAATTATTAATTGAATTAAAATCATTAAAAAATGAGTGATGTTAAAAAAATAGTTTTAGCCGAAGACAATACTACGCTTTCATTATTGTTGAAGTTCAGATTGGAAAAAGAAGGCTATAAACTCCTCATTGCTGTTGATGGAAAGGAGGCAGTTGAACTGATAGAACAACACGATCCCGAACTGATTTTAACCGATATTATGATGCCATATATTAGCGGACTTGAAGTTATAAGTCATGTGCGCAACAAATTAAACAAACAAACGCCCATCATTGTTTTTTCGGCTGCCGGTCAGGAAGAAATGGTACTCAAGGCATTTAATTTAGGTGCCAACGATTTTATGGGAAAACCATTCAGTCCTAACGAATTGGTAATTCGCGTGAAAAGACTGCTGCGTTAATGGTTTTATTAAATTGCACCAAATAGTTACCATGAAAAGTTATCAATACATCATTGATTATTTTGAAAATTCTCCAACCATCATTCAAGTGGTATGGACAATGAGTGGTGTTTTTTTAATTGGCGTTGTAATCTTAACAATTTACCTTAAATATTTAAGAAGCCGTTTAAGAAAAGATGAAAAGAAAGTAGCCGAATATAAAAGGGAATATGAATCGGATCTCATAACATATTTATATGCCGGCAATGACGAAGAGGAAATTAGTGCGGAACAGCAAATAATTATCGATAAATTAAGGAGTTGCGCTTCTGATGAATTTAAAAGAAGTATCATTGTTTCTAAGTTGTTGCGTTTGAGAAATGATATTTCCGGTGAAATGGCCGATGCAATTCAGAAACTTTATTTTCAAAGCGGACTCATAGCTTATGCGCTAAAAAGATTAAAAAGTAAAAAGTGGTATGTGGTGGCCAAAGGCATCAGAGAATTTACCCAATTGCGCGTTAAGGAAGTAAATGATGAAATTGTGGTATTTGTAAATCATCCTAAAAGGGAAATTCGCAAAGAAGTGCAATTGTATTTGGTTACGTTATTTCATTTTGACGGACTCAAATTTTTAGATATACTGCAAACCCAGTTGTCAGAATGGGACCAGATTCAATTGCTGGAAGTACTTCAGCGGTTTGATGAACAGGAAATTCCCGATATCAATCCGTGGTTAAAATCCAAAAATAATTCTGTTGTTGCTTTTGCTTTAAAACTGGCAAAAATTTACAATCAGTTTGAAGTGAAAGATGCGTTAATTGAGTTGCTTTCTCATCAACAAAAAAATATCAGGGTTGATGCAATCCATGTATTAAGTCATTTACACGTTGTTGAAGCGAAAGATATTTTAAAAAATAATTTCGACAATCTCAGTGAGGATGAACAAATCGAATTTTTTAAAATGTTGGAAAACGTATTCGAATCCAGTGATGAATCTTTTTTATTGGCCCATACAACGCATCAAAATTTCGAAATTAAGCTGTTGGCACTTAAAATTATAAAAATACTTGCCATCGAAAAGTTTGTAAATTTGAAAAATTTTTCAACGGATGATGACTATGTGAAAATTTATGAATTTTTAGAAAATAATTAATTTATAAAATGCGCATAACGATAAAGCCTTTTAACCATCAATAAAAATAGGTGAATTCCATATGGCCAAATTAAAACAATAAATATTTACATATGAATACAACCACTGTAGAAATTATCCTTATCATAATACATTCATTGTTTTTTATTTATGCATTTTTCGCAATCGCATCGTATGTTATTTTGGCCATAATCTCTGCTGTTGAAACCAAGGAATATGTGAAGAAAAACAGCTTTGTGAATTACAAGGAAATACTGTCTTCCACCATTTCCCCTTCAATCTCAATCATAGCGCCGGCTTACAATGAAAGTTTAAATATTATTGAAAATGTGCGTTCCCTTTTATCCAGCCATTACGTAAATTATGATGTGATTATTGTAAACGACGGAAGTAAAGATGACAGTTTGGAAAAACTCATTGTGGCTTATGATCTGGTAAAAGTCAATTTTTTGATCAACCAGCAAATACCCACAAAACCAATTCGCGCGGGCGTTTTTAAATCAACCAATCCCGCATTCGAAAAACTCACAATAGTCGACAAAGAAAATGGAGGTAAGGCCGACGCCTTAAATATGGGTTTAAATATTAGCAATAACCAATATGTGGCTTGTATAGATGTGGATTGTTTGCTGCTGGAAAATGCCCTCCAAAAAATGGTAAAACCGTTTTTGGAAGTTACTGATCAAAAGGTAATAGCCACAGGTGGTGTTATTAGAATTGCCAATTCCTGCATCATAAAAAACGGAAAACTGCTCGATGTAAACTTCCCTGAAAAATGGATTGAAAAAGCGCAGATCTTAGAGTATTTAAGAGCTTTTCTTCTGGGCCGAATGGCCTGGAGCAGGTTAAACGGTTTGCTGGTTATTTCAGGTGCTTTCGGATTGTTCGACAAGAAAATAGCCATTGAAGTTGGCGGTTATGATACCAATACGGTTGGCGAGGATATGGAAATTATTGTGCGTATGAGAAGGCATATGGAAGAAATTAACGAAAAATACAAAGTGGCTTATATTCCCGATCCGCTTTGTTGGACAGAAGCGCCCGACAATTATAAAATATTTATTTCCCAAAGAAATCGCTGGACACGCGGCACCATTGAAACACTTCGTAAACATCGAAAAATTGGCTTTAATCCAAAATATAAATCGCTCGGAATGTTAAGTTATCCTTATTGGCTGTTTTTCGAAAGATTGGCGCCGGTTATTGAAGTTATTGGGATCATTTATTTTGCAATTCTAATGGCGCTAAATGAAGTACGTTGGGATTATGCCATTGCTTTTATTATATTGGCCTATTTATTTACGGTATTGTTCTCCATAGTGGCCATTTATTCCGAAGAACTTACCTACCATCAATACAAAAAGAAGGGAACCGGCTTTAAATTGTTGATGATAAGTTTGCTGGAACCTTTTGTGCTGCATCCATTTATATTGTATGCGGCAATCAGGGGAAATATGGATTATTATTTCAACAAAAAGAAGAAATGGGGCGAAATGACAAGAAAAGGAATGGCAAAAGCAGAAAATAATTAACAATTTAACAACACCGAAACTTCATATGAAATTAAAAAATTTTGGCAATTACGGTTACAAATACATTTATTTGTCGTTTTCTTTAATAGTAAGTTTTTGGGCAATAAGTTTGTTTGCGCTTTTTATGGCTGCCTCAAGCGGAATTGGGCAAACAAACCTTGCATCTTCATTTGGCTATAAATTACTCAACGATTTTTGGGCGGGCACAGGCATCGCTTTGTTGTTTTTTCCGCTGTACCTGCTATTTTTCTTCATCAAAAAACCCATTGGAAATATCCTCATCAAAGTATTGTTTTGTGTTTTTATCATAGGTCAGTTTGCTTTGGTGAAATACCATCTCACCACCCTCGTAAATCTGGGCGCCGATCTTTTAGGATATTCGTTTGATGATATGTTTACCACAGTTTCTGCTTCCGAATCGCTGTCTTTGTTGTATTTTTTGCCTTTCGTGATATTCCCTTTACTCTTTTTTGGCGTTAATTACGGTTTTAATAAATTCACAAACGAGCGACAAATTTTTGCATCAGCCATTATTTTGGTCCTTGTCTTTGGAAGTGCGAAAATCATTTTTTCTGAATCATCAGAAACCGATCACCAAAACAAGATGTATTATTTGGGGGCCGATATTTATAGGTTTCAGCAAGAAAAAAATCTGATGAATGCTTATAATTTATCAGGAAGAAATGATTATCCGTTGCTAAAACCCTTCCAAAATTCAAAAGATGTTTTATCACCCTTTTTTAATATTCAGGAGGAAAAACCAAATATTGTATTCATTATTGTTGAAGGATTGGGTGGCGAATTTGTAGGAAAAAACGATTATCGCGGATTTACGCCTTACATCGATTCCCTGATTCAAAAATCGCTTTACTGGGAAAATTTTGTCAGCAACTCAGGAAGAACCTTTGGGGTTTTGTCCTCTTTACTGGGGTCTTTGCCTTATGGAGAAAAAGGTTTTTTAGAGCAAAATCCATTACCGTCGCATTTTTCGCTCATCAGCGTTTTAAAAGCAAATGACTATACCACTTCATTTTATGGCGGAGACAATTCGAGTTTCGACCGGAAAATAAATTTTTTGGAGTACAATGAAATTGATCATATCATTGATGAAAACAGTTTTGGACCCGAATATGTTAAAACACAAACAAATGCCGGCGGATTTTCATGGGGTTATCCCGATGAAGAAGTTTTCAAAAAGACTTTGGCAGAAATGGACGATAAAAAAATGCCGAGATTGGATATTGTAATGACACTAACCAATCACGAACCATTCGATTTTCCTTCAAAAAGTGTGTATTTAACAAAAGTGGACAGCATTTTAAAATCGAAACAAATTTTAGGCGTAAAAAAAGTGGAAATTTTAGCCTATAAAGATATTTTTGCCAGCTTGCTTTATACCGATAAGTCTATAGAAAATTTTATGAAAGCTTATGCCAAAAGGCCAGAGTTTGAGAATACTATTTTTATAATTACCGGTGATCACCGACTTATACCCATTGCACAAAAAGACAAACTATGCCGCTTTCACGTGCCTTTATTGATCTATAGTCCAATGTTAAAGAAACCCGAAAAATTTAAATCCATTTCTTCTCATTGGGATGTAACGCCAAGTTTGCTTGCTTTTTTAATGAACAACTACAAATTCAATAAATTGAAGGAAACTTCTTGGATGAGCCAAGGGTTGGACACGGCAAAACAATTTAGAAATATTCACCAAATTCCTATGATGCGATACAAAGGAGGTATTAACGATTTTATATTCAGGGATTATTTTTATGCGGATGGTGAATTATTTAAGATTAATGAGAACTTTGGAACAATAAAAGTGAATGAGCCTGAATTGTTAAAAATGGCTGCCGATTCCTTGCTTGAGTTTAAAAAGTTGAATGCCTACCTCACCAAAAAAAATAGAATTTTTCCCGATTCCTTAAACATCTATACCCAACCGGCTGTTCAATTTACCGAAGAACAAATGGCAACAATAAAAGACGTAACAAAGGGATTGACCTATGATCAAACTTTTTTGGTTGCCAGGGAGTTTGCATTTAAAAAAGATTATAAAAATGCAAGATTGTTGTGTGATTATATTTTGAATGAATTCCCTAATTATACCGATGCGCGAACTTTAAAAGGTCGAACTTTGGCCTGGGAAGGAAATTTTAAAAATGCTGAAGAACAATTGTTAAATGTGCTTAAAAGAACGCCTTATTATGATGATAACTATTTGGCGCTTCTAGATTTGTATTGGTGGTCCAAACGCGACGAAAAAGCAATTGGGATCGCAGAAAAAGCAAAAGAACACGAGATAAAAAATCCTGAAATAGGCTTTAAATTGGCACAGGCATATCAAAGAATGGATAATTTAAATGATGCAAGTAAAGTGATGGACAGCATTTTGAAGCAATATCCAACAAATGAAACATATATAAATTTTAAAAAATCTTTAAAATAATGATTGCAAAAACAGGTTTTAAATTGATTTTGATATTGGCATTTTTGTCCATTTTTCAAAGTTTTGGCCAGCAAAAAGTTTTCGAAGGAAACCCAGACACCTCATTTGAAAAAGCACGAGAACTGGCTTTTAACAATCAAAGAAAACAGGCGCAGGACACCTTGCTTTTTATTTTAACCAAATATCCCGATTATCACGATATCCGTTCCTTTTTGGCAAGCACTTATTCCTGGGATGGCGAATACAAAAAAGCAAAAACTGAGTTTTCCTATGTTTTAGGAAAAGATCCTCAAAGAAAAACCGACTGGATTGCGGCCATAAACAATGAGTTGTGGGGAAACACGCCTTTTAGCGCTTTGGAATTGGCAGACAATGCTTTAAAATATTTTCCTTCGGATGCAGAAATTATGTATTTAAAAGCAAGCGCCCAAGAAAATTCCAACAATCCTGAAGAAGCGTTTTCAACCTTAAACCTCATTATAGATCAAAATCCAAACGACCAAAAAGCGTTGGATTACAAAAAGAAACTTACCAATTCATTAAGCTATAACACCATTGGAATTACTTCATCGGTCGATTTGTACTCTGAAGTATTTGATCCTATGCAGTATTATGCTTTTAAATATGGCAGAAAAACAAAATATGGAAGCATTATTGGCCGTGTAAATTTCAGCAGAAGGTTTAATGATAATGGCGCTCAGGTTGAAGTAGATATGTATCCAAAAATAGCAAAAGGACTGTACGCGTATTTAAATGTTGGATTTTCAAACTCTTATCTTTATCCAGATGTGAGATATGGCGCAGAATTGTATAAATCGTTGCCAAAAAGTTTTGAGGCATCCTTAGGTTTCAGGGCATTAAAATACAGCACAACAACCACTATTTACACAGGTTCTGTTGGCTGGTATACCGGAAACAGCTATTGGTCTTTCCGCCCATATTTAACCCCGGGAGATTCCGGAACCAGCAAATCGGGAACTGTAAACTACAGAAAATACAGAAGTGATGCCAACAATTATTTCAGCATCGCTGCAGGGATGGGATTTTCTCCTGAAATTGACCGATTTATTGAGGAAGGAAATGAAGAAGCCATCATAGATTTGCAGTCCCAAAAACTGAATGTCGGCTATTATTTTACCTCTAAAAACAAGCAAAATGCCTGGGGCACCCAATTTGGCATCACGCACCAAGAAATAAGTTTTGATCCCGGGAATTATTTTTGGATTTATTCCGTTGGACTGAGTTGGGAACTAAAATTCAGATAAGCAAAAAATGTCGAAGGAAATAGAAAGAAAATTCTTGGTCAAAGGCGATTTTAAAAACCAGGCCATAAAAAGCCATAAAATTAAACAGGGTTTTTTATCAACTGTGCCAGAAAGAACAGTGCGAATCAGAATTAGAGATCAGCAAGGATTTATCACCGTAAAAGGAATGGGAAATGCTTCAGGAACTACGCGTTTTGAATGGGAAAAGGAAATCCCTTTAAACGAAGCCGAAAATTTATTGCTGCTTTGTGAACCAACAATTATTGAAAAAACAAGGTACATTATTCCTGCCAATGACAACTTGTTTTTTGAAGTGGATGAATTTTTTGGTGAAAACAGCGGTTTAATCATAGCCGAAATTGAACTTCCCAGTGAAAACACCGAATTTATAAAACCAAGTTGGCTTGGAGAAGAGGTTACGGGGCAACTAAAATATTACAATGCCTGTTTGGCTAAAAAACCGTTTAGCCATCATAGTGAAAAGTAGTTGGTAAAACGAATTTCGTAAGGCTTCATTAAAATTGAGATTTCACGAAGTTTGACGAAATTCGTTTCACCAATTTTTCACCTTTTAAATTCCACATAATCAAATATGGCATAATTGTTTTGAGTTGGAATATGATCGCCAATAAAAGTTAAATTTTCTACGCTGCAAAGAATATGAAAAGCGATAGATTTGCCGTACTCAAGATTTAATCGGTACAATTCAGTATTGTTAATATACCAAACCGCTTGGTATTTATTATTAACAAGGAGCAGGTCAATTTCTAAAGTATACCATTGGTTTCTTTTTATTTTAAAAATCTCAGATTTAAACGGATGTCCTTGTGAATTTGTATATAAAAGTAAATCATCAACTTCGGCATTTAGGTTTTGACGAACAAGTGCTTTTCCATAACCTATTTCAAAATCCAATTCGTGAGAATCATTAAAGTAAAGAAACGCACCAATACTTGCCTTATCTCCAACGCCCATTTCGGGAACAAAAACCCGCCAGGTATATTTTCCGGTGGTGTAAGTTTCTAAAGTTTTTATTTTTGGTCTATCCCAAGTATTTGCTCTTGTAAAAATATTTAAAAGACCATCGCTTATGGCGTAATTAACAACGCCTTTCATGTTTTGTGAGGCATTAGTCCAGCCATTAAGGTCGTCAAAATCTAAACGCATATTAAAAGTTGGATATTCTATTTGCTCTTCCATTCCTGTGATGTTGTTTTTGGATGAACACCCTAACAGTTGAAGTGCCAAAATAGAAAGTCCAATAGATTTGATTAAATTTTTTATTTTAAATGTTGTAATTATTTTTTTAAAACGCTCAATATTTTTCATGTTTAACGCCGCAAGTTGGTGGTGCTTAATTTACCAAAAATAGGGTATTTAATTTTAATAATTTAGTTGCATAATTCATCAATTTTAGGATTTTTTTGCGATTTAAATGTAGCTTATTAATTTAAATAATAAATTTTAACTTTCTGTTTTAATGAAAATGGCATATGTTATTTAAGGTTTAGAAAACGGGTAACCAACCTGCAGAAAAAATAACGGAGACTTTGTTAAAATAAACGTGAGTCAATAAATTAGTTGGCAGCCACAGGCTGAAATTGTTTTCCCTAAAATTTCTAATATTCTTTAATTCTACGCACAAACCGACCTCAATTTATCTTATTTATAAATCTTAAAACGGATAAACGACAATTAATTGGGTCAAATTTCGTATATTACAGCATCAGACATGGACATTCACCTTACTGAAAGAAATTTTAATTTCTAAAAAGAAGTTATTTTTAATCAATCCATAACTTCTAAAGCATATTTGGGAATTATCTTTTCCAGGGAATAACGGAATTTTAAAAAAATAAAGTGAATCAAATATGACATATTTACTTTAAACAGCAAATTGCTGCATTTCAAATTTAGCGCAGCAGGAAAAATATAATTTTAACTTAAAAAAATAAAAAATGAAAGCACTCGTATATCATGGAGATCATAATATCGCTTTGGAAGAAAAGCCAATGCCAAAAATATTAAAAGCAACTGACGCAATTATTAAAGTATTAAAAACCACCATTTGCGGTACAGATTTAGGAATATACAAAGGGAAAAATCCTGAAATAACCAAAGGACGAATATTGGGCCACGAAGGTGTTGGTATTGTTGAAGAAGTTGGAGAAAGTGTTACGCAGTACAAAAAAGGCGATAAAGTGCTTATTTCCTGCATTACTTCTTGTGGTTCTTGTGAGTACTGTAAAAAACAATTATACTCACACTGCAAGGACGGAGGATGGATTTTAGGCTATATGATTGACGGCGTTCAAGCCGAGTATGTCCGCATTCCGCATGCAGATAACAGTTTATTTAAAATTCCCGGATCAATTGATGATGAGGTGGCTGTTTTATTAAGTGACATTTTGCCAACCGGCCACGAAATTGGCGTGCAATATGGGAATGTTCAACCTGGAGATACCATTGCCATTGTGGGTGCGGGACCTGTCGGAATGTCGGTGTTGTTAACGGCACAATTGTATGCACCTGCCATTATTATTGTGGTAGATATGGATGAAAACAGGTTAAAGATTGCAAAAGAGCTGGGCGCTACACACATTATAAATCCTTCAGTGGAAAATGCTGTTGAAGCTATTCTTAAAATTTCAGCAGAAGGTGTGGATGTTGCGATTGAAGCTGTTGGAATTCCCTCAACCTGGGATGTTTGCCAGGAAATAGTAAAACCTGGTGGAAACATTGCCAACGTGGGCGTGCATGGCGTGAAAGTTGATTTTCAAATACAAAAGTTGTGGATTAAAAATTTAACCATTACCACAGGATTGGTAAATACAAACACCACACCTATGTTAATGAAAGCGGTTTCGGCAAATAAATTCGACTTAAAAAAGATGATCACGCATCGCTATAAACTTTCAGAAATTGAAAAAGCTTATGAAGTGTTTTTAAACGGCTCTAAAGAAAAAGCGATGAAAATAATCATTACCAATTCATAAAAGATACTTACAACTTATTCAATATAGTTAGAAATGCAAAAAGCAAAAGTTCCATTTTACGGAGCTTTTGCTTTTTTTGATTGATCAATATTTATTTGTTTAAAGGTAAAACTTACATGCTAATTATTCTTTTGCGTTTCTCCAGTACCTAGGATTGGTTTCTTCGGTTTTTTGGTTCCAGTAATCATGGGTAACTTTTCTGCCATCGGCCGTTTTAAGTCTGCGTTGAAAAACCCAAACAGTCGGATTAAAAGTCATATCGGTAACCGCAACGGTGTACATTTGCGGATCGCCTTCCGTTTTTATTTTATCTTCTTCAATAACAACTTCAAAGCCGTTTACTTCCAACAGGCTTTTTAAAAAATCCCTACGGTTTTCATCCACACCTTTTTCAACAAAAGTAACTCTTGTTTCGCCGATGCTTCCAAATAAATGATTTCCTCCAAGTCCCATAATCTATTAATTTAAAAATGTATTGCTGATTGAAAATATATAATCATAAATTGGGCTGTAAACCCCAGCCACTAAAATACCGATTGCGGCTAAAATCAACCCCAAGCGCATATAAAACGGACTTCTGAAATATGGAATTGCCGTATCGCTTTGTCTTAAAAACATGGCCCTTACCACCAATAAATAATAGTACAGTGAAATGGTTGCGTTTACCACCGCAATAAATACGAGGATGTAATAACCCTGACTTGCAGCTGCGGTATACAAAAAGAATTTACCAAAGAAACCGGCCAAAGGCGGAATCCCTGCCAATGAAAACAACGCCAACATCATTAACAAACTCAATTTAGGATTGGTTCGGTAAAGTCCTTCATAATCGTCGATATTTTCTTTATCAGAAAAAGAAGAAACTGCCTGTACTACACCAAAAGCGCCTAAATTTGAGAAAATATAAACGGCCACAAAATAAACGATGGTTGCGGTTCCTAAATTGTCAACCGACATTAAGCCCAACAATATAAAACCGGCTTGTGCAATGGATGAATAGGCCAGGAAACGTTTCAAATTTTGTTGTCGTATTGCAAACAGGTTACCAATAAACATGGTGGCAATAGCAAGAATATAAATTATTTTGTGCCAAGTTTCAATTAACGGTTTAAATACCGTGAATAAAAGAATCATTAAAATAAGAACCGCGGCTCCTTTTGAAATTACCGACAAATAGGAAGCCACATTAATAGGCGCGCCTTCATAAACATCGGCCGTCCAAAAATGAAATGGCGCCAAGGAGATTTTAAATGCCAATCCCGAAAAGAAAAATACAAACGCTAAAATGGACAAATTAGAACTTGTCAATATTTCGGCCATCGAATCAAAATAAATGGTTCCGGTGGTTGCGTACAACAGGGAAATGCCAAATAGTGCGGCTCCGGAAGCCAATGCCGATGATAAAATATATTTAACGGCGGCTTCAGCAGAAATTCTTTTGTAAGTATCATAAGCCACCAAAGCGGCAACAGGAAGTGTTGCCAATTCCAAACCAATGAAAAACATTAAAAAATCACCTGCGGAAATCATAAAATAAGTTCCAAGCAGTGATGAAATAATCAGCATAAAAAATTCAGATGCTTTGTTTTCATCGACCACTTTTTCTTTCAGCCAGTCGGCCGATTGCAGCAATAAAATTAAAACGCCCAAACTTAAGGTTGTTTTAAAGAAATACAACAGCGCGTTTGTTTTAAACATGCCGCCAAACAATTCACCCGATGCCAAAGGCAAAAAACCAAGAGCGGTATTGATTGCCAATAAAATCAGCGCAAAAGGGATGACTGCTGCTTTTTGTTTTTTGTTAGAAAATATTTCGAATATGATTAACAATAAAAAAATTGCCAATAACCCAATTTCCGAACGCATTAATAGAAAACTTTCTAAATTCATTTTATTTGATTTTTATAATAACCTTTCCAAAAATGGTTGGATACTTTCTTTTAACATTTCACTTAAACCCAATGGCAAAACACCAATCATAACAACCGGTATCAGCAATAAAATCAATCCGGTTTTTTCAAACCAGGTTGCTTTTGGCAAATCTTTATATTCTTCGTTTGATAAAGGTCCCATCATAATTTTGCCCACCATCCTTAAAATATAAACGGAAGTTACCACAATGGAAGAAACAACTACAATGGTCAAAATTCTTCGGAACATATCAGGATGTTGAAAAGCACCGACAAAAATTGTCATTTCAGCCACAAAACCACTAAAGCCCGGCAAACCTAAATAAGCCAAACCGGTAATTACATAAATGGCACCTATAAAAGGCAGTACTTTCATAATACCGCCCAATTTTGCGATTTCCCGCGTATGCGTTCTTCCGTAAACCATCCCAATTAAAGCAAAGAACATAGCGGTTAACAAACCGTGCGACAATGATTGGATAATGGCACCCGTCCAAGCTGTTTTATTGTACATCAACAAAGCAAATAAAACCAAAGACAAGTGACTTACGGATGCGTAAGCATTCACGTATTTTAAATCTTTTTGCATAATGGCAGCGAAGGCTCCGTAAATAACACCGAAAGCGGACAAGACCAAGAAAAAATCGGACCAGTTTAAAGCGCCTACAGGCAACAAGTACATTGCAATTCTAAATACACCGTAACCTCCTAATTTCATCAGTACACCTGCGTGTAACATAGAAACAGCGGTTGGTGCCGAAGCGTGACCGGATGGTGACCAGGTATGAAATGGAAACAAAGCGCCGATTACTGCAAATCCTATAAATGTCAATGGGAAAAATATGTTTTGTGCAGCTTCCGGAATGTTGACTTGCGCTATTTCAAAAATGTTAAAGGTTAAAGCACCGCCATCGGCATTGGAATTGAAATAAATACCCAATATTCCTACGGATAAAACGGCTGAAGCACCCATTAACATCAACGTTAATTTCATGGCCGAATGTTCTTTTGGTCCCGAACCCCAAATGCCTATCAGCAAATACATCGGTATCACGGCTATTTCATAAAACACGAACATCGTAAACAAGTCGGTTGAAATAAAGAAACCAAATACCCCCGATGACAAAGCAATCAGCGATATAAAAAATTCCTTAGGCAAATCGTCTATTTTCCAGGAAATAAAAATACCGGCCAATAGCACAACAGCTGTTAAGGCAATCATCACCACCGAAATGGCATCAACACCAATACTATAATGAATATTAAAAGTTTCATACCAAACAACGTCTTTGGTAAAAACCATAATACCCGTATTTACGGCACGTTCTTTTAAGTAAGCAAAAATTAAGTTGATGGACATGGCAAACTGAATTCCCATTCCTACTACCGATATCAATCTGGCTTGTTTTAAGTCTTTAGCAAAAAAAGTTAAAGCCAAAACAATTAAAATCGGTACTACTACAAAAAGTGATAAAATATCCATTGTATTAAATTAATTTATCCATATATAAAAAACAACCATCG
>JAUSOJ010000150.1 GCA_030656195.1 Lutibacter sp. | reverse complement strand
ATATATGTTGCAACATATATTGTTTTGACATATATTTGCATCCTCATTAATAAACATTCTAAAAATATCTGAATCATGAAAAAATTAAGTATCGTAATTGCCTTATTAAGTGTTGCCTTGGTGCAAGCACAAACTACCTGGAATATTGATCCGTCGCATTCCTCCATCCGTTTTGCCGTAGACCATATGGTAATCTCTGAAGTTGAAGGCATATTTTCAACCTATGAAGGGTCGGTAATCGCCACAAAAGCCGACTTTTCTGACGCAAAAATCAATTTTACGGTTGATGTAAACAGCGTGAATACCGACAATGCCAAAAGAGACGAGCATTTAAGGAGCGCTGACTTTTTTGAAACTGAAAAGTATCCAAAAATGACTTTTGTGAGCACTTCTGTTGTAAAAACAGGCACCGGAAAATACAATTTAAAAGGAAAATTGACCTTACACGGTGTTACCAAAGAAATTACTTTGGCTATGACTTACGGCGGCACCACCAAAGATCCTTGGGGAAACACAAAAGCCGGATTAAAAGTTACGGGCGTGATCAACAGAACCGATTTCGGACTTAAATACAACTCCGTTTTGGAAGCCGGTAGCTTGATGATTGGCGAAGAAGTGGCCATTACTGCCAAAGTGCAATTGGTAAAAATTTAATAACATTTTTAATTGGAGCGTGTGAATTTCGATTGGTTAACCATTGATTTTCACACGTTCTTTTTTGTACTTTTACGTCAAATTTACAGCGCATGAAAATTCAGGACGAAATAAAAAGCAAGTTTAACAATGAGTATCAGAAAGCTCGGATAAACATCCATTTTACCAACAATTATCTTTCGGAACAATTGATTGAAATACTCAAGCCGCTCGACTTGTCGCCAACGCAATTTAATGTGCTGCGCATTTTAAGGGGCCAACACCCTGATGCTTCAAGCATTGGTTTGCTGAAAGAAAGGATGCTCGACAAAAACTCGGACATCAGCAGGGTTGTGGACAGAATGCTGACCAAAAAACTGGTAATCAGAAAAGAATGCAAACAGGACAGAAGGCAAAAAGACATTCAGATCAGTCAGCTTGGTTTGGATACGCTGTCTAAAATTGATGATCAAGAAAAGAAGCTCGACCAAAAAATGCAACATTTAACGCTTGAAGAAGTGACACTGCTTAATAATTTGCTTGATAAAATAAGGGACTGAATCCTTGATAATTTTGAATTATAAATTTTGAATTTTGGATTGGTTTGATGGATAATTTTAAATTGGCTACTTGCCAAAATACAACTATTTCTTGACCGCAAAGGACCAAAGAAAAAACGCAAAGAACGCAAGGTAAATTGTTTATAGTTCAATTTGCGATAGGGATTGAAGCGGAAATCCTTTTATTGCCATTTCGCAATAAAAGATTGTAGCGAAAAGCCCGACCCGCCAGTTGGCGGGGACGCCCTCCAGATTATTTTTGTAACAGGACTGCTATTTTAACCTGACAAATTTTTGCGACTGATTGCCTGTAAATTGTAATTGGCAAATCGTGTAATTAGCCATATATTTGCACCTCAAAATTTTAGTGATGACTTTTTTAGAAGAAATACAACGCAGACGCACCTTTGGAATTATTTCACATCCTGATGCGGGAAAAACCACCTTAACCGAGAAATTATTGCTGTTTGGAGGCGCCATACAAGAGGCCGGAGCCGTAAAAAGCAACAAGATTAAGAAAGGCGCAACATCCGATTTTATGGAAATTGAGCGCCAAAGGGGAATTTCTGTGGCCACCTCTGTATTGGCTTTTAACTATAAAGGCAAAAAAATTAATATTTTGGACACGCCCGGCCACAAGGATTTTGCCGAGGACACTTTTAGGACACTGACGGCTGTTGACAGCGTGATTGTGGTGATTGATGTGGCAAAAGGGGTTGAAGAACAGACAGAAAAACTGGTGGAAGTGTGCCGAATGCGCAAAATTCCCATCATTGTTTTTATCAACAAGATGGATCGCGAGGGAAAAGATGCGTTCGATTTGCTGGATGAAGTGGAACAAAAACTGGGACTGACCGTGACGCCTTTGAGTTTTCCCATTGGAATGGGTTACGATTTTAAGGGTATTTACAATATTTACGAAAAAAAAATAAACCTGTTTTCGGGCGATAACAAGCAAACCGTTTCAAAAGGGATTGAACTGACCGATATTTCCACGCCTGAACTTGATAAGATTATAGGCGAGAAATCGGCAAATACCTTGCGTGATGAACTGGAAATTTTACGGGAAGTGTATCCTGAATTTGATAAAAAAGCCTACTTGAACAGCGAGTTACAGCCTGTGTTTTTTGGTTCGGCCTTAAACAATTTTGGGGTGAAAGAACTGCTGGACTGTTTTATTGAAATTGCGCCATCGCCACAGCCAAAAATGTCCGATATCCGTTTGGTGGATTCGAAAGAAGAAACGCTTACCGGATTTGTGTTTAAAATCCACGCCAATATGGATCCGAATCACCGGAACCGACTGGCTTTTGTTAAAATTGTTTCGGGCACTTTTAAAAGGAATGCGCCGTATTTACACGTGCGGTTGAATAAAAAATTCAAGTTTTCGAGTCCGAATGCCTTTTTTGCCGAGAAAAAAGAGATTGTTGAAGAATCCTTTCCAGGGGACATTGTAGGATTGCCTGACACCGGAAACTTTAAAATCGGCGATACGCTTACCGAGGGTGAAGTGCTGAACTTTAAAGGCGTTCCTAGTTTCTCTCCCGAACATTTCCGTTACGTAAACAATGCCGATCCGCTGAAATCGAAACAATTGTATAAAGGACTGGACCAATTGATGGATGAAGGTGTTGCGCAGTTATTTACTTTAGAACTCAATGGCCGAAAAGTGATCGGAACGGTTGGCGCGCTGCAATATGAAGTGATCCAATACCGATTGGAACATGAATACGGTGCCAAATGCAGTTACGAAAATTTACACGTGCACAAAGCCTGCTGGGTTGACCCTAAAGATCCGAAAAGCGAAGAATTTAAAGATTTTAAACGGGTAAAACAACGTTATCTGGCCTATGACAAGCAAGAGCAACTGGTGTTTTTGGCCGACTCAGCCTTTTCCATACAGATGACGCAGGAAAAATATCCGAATGTTAAATTGCACTTCACCAGCGAATTTTAACTAAATTATATGTTATACCTGACAAAAATTTTTGCTTTCCAATATAATCCGATTTTTTTGTAACTTTGAATTTATTAAATTATAGATATGGATATTCGAGCTTCAAAAATAGCGTTGGTAAAAATGATTCTAAACATTGATAATGACAAATTCATTGAAAAAATTACAGAATTTGTTCAAAAGGAAAAAGTTGATTTTTGGAATGAGATGAGTTTATCTGAGCAAAAGGAAATTGAAAAGGGTATTAAGCAACTAAATAAAGGAAAAAAAGTTGAGTTTAACGACTTTTTGAAAAAGATTTCTTAACGAGAGTCTTTTTATCAGAATTAGCTGAAAATAAACTTCTAAAATTGACCAGATTTCTAAACAACCTGAAAGTTGTTTACAATCCTCAGAGTTTAAAGGACTTTTTAAATGTGTTGTTACAAAACAGACAACATTCTATTACAGAATAAACTTTGACAGAAAAGAAATTGAGATTATCACAGTTTTTGACACGAGACAAAATCCGGACAAATTAGAAAAAGACATAAAATAAGTACGAAAACCCA
>JAUSOJ010000168.1 GCA_030656195.1 Lutibacter sp. | reverse complement strand
TTTCCGTGGTCGATGCGTTTGATGCCCAAAATATCGATGGCTTCCCAAACATAAGCGGCAGCGCCTTCTTCACCGGCGTGTGCCAAAGGAATGTAACCTTCTTTTACGGAAGCTTCAAAAACGTTTTTGAATTTGGAAGGCGGATTTCCTTTTTCCGAAGAATCCAATCCAATGGCCGTGATTCTATCCTTAAAAGGAAGCGATTGTTTCAAGGTTTTAAAAGCATCATCTTCGCTTAGATGGCGCAAATAACTCATAATCAATAATGATGATACACCTAAATTCTTTTTCGCGTCGTCACAGGCTTTTGAAATGCCGTTGATGACCGTTTCAAAGGCAATGCCGCGATCGGTATGCGTTTGCGGATCGAACATAATTTCGGTATGTCGTACATTTTGATCGGCGCATTTTTGCAGATAGCTGTAGGTTAAATCGTAAAAATCCTGTTCGGTAACCAAAACGCCGGCACCCTGATAATAAATATTTAAAAAATCCTGCAGGCAATTGAATTTATAGGCTTCTTCAATCTCTTTTACAGAAGTATATGGAATGTTTATTTGGTTTCTTTGGGCTATTTTAAACATCAGTTCAGGCTCAAAAGAACCTTCAATGTGCAAATGCAATTCAGCCTTGGGTAAATTTGCTATAAATGTTTTCATCTTGCAAATTTACATAAATCAATATTTTTAAAGGATTTTTGTTTAAAAATTTATGATGAAATTTATTTTACATCTTTTTTATCAAAAGCAGGAACTGTGCATAAAAATTCACTGACTAAAAAGCAATAAGGTTGTATTTGCGCAACCTTATTGCATTAGGTAACAAATATTAGGAGGCTTCCGAAATGGTTGAAATTAAATTCAATTTAAATACGGCGTTGCAAATAAGATCACCTTCTTCAGGATGGTGATTTATGACAGAGACTAAAAGTTGCAATTCCGAGTCACTGAATTTGATAATTTTAGATTTTATCAGCAATTGATCGTTTAAAAAGGCATTTTTCAATAGTTGCAATTTATAGAGACGAGGAACAGGA
>JAUSOJ010000144.1 GCA_030656195.1 Lutibacter sp. | reverse complement strand
TGTTTTTGGGTTCAGAAATTATTGCATATTTCGATGATAAAGATTTGTTCACCAAAAAAGGTCCGGTTTTCCAAACGGCGATTATTGCAGGAATTCAGGCGGTTAAAAAAACATCGGAACTCATTCCAATGTGCCATCCGTTATTGATAAACGGCGTTGACATTGACATTGAAATTACCGATAAAGAAAATATAGAGATTGTATGTACCGTTTCCATCGAAGGAAAAACCGGTGTTGAAATGGAAGCATTAACTGGCGCGACTATTGCTGCATTAACGGTTTACGATATGTGCAAATCCATTTCGCAAAAAATGGTGATTAAAGAAGTGAAACTGGTGAAAAAATCCGGAGGAAAAAGCGACATAAAAAATGAGTAAACATCAAAAACACGCAAAACTTAAATTAAGGGAAAACGACCATTTTGCGCCGAATGAAATTTCAATTGTTGGCACAAAATGCAGTGTTATTGCTGATTTGGTTCAACAGGTTTCTGCAAAATTGGCGCAGTATAAATTGGCATATTTAGACGCATCGCATGCTGAAGATACAGAACAAAATGCTGTTGATTCTTTTACTTTTCATTCTCAGGGAACAGCAAATATTTCAGCAGAAATTGGGCTTAATAAATTCAATCAGCGCATTCAGTTTTCGCAATATGATTTTTTGTTTATCAACGGAAATCATTACGAAGGCGCCAAACAAATATTGATTTTAGACAACGATAAAGAAGCTTCTGTGTTGAAAAGATTGGATCAACTAAACAACATTCAATTTGTTGTAAAATTGACCGACGATGCCAAATATTTTGAATTTTTGGAAGCAAAAAATCCGCAGATTAAAAACTTGCTGTGTTATCAGATTGAGGAAGTTGACAAGATTTCAAAGCACATTGAAAATTTAATCAAAGAAAAAATAGCGCCCATTCACGGATTGGTTTTGGCCGGCGGAAAAAGCACCAGAATGGGAACCGATAAGGGCACGCTTAACTTTTATGGAAAAAACCAGCGCGATGTGGCGATTGAATTGTTGGAAAAACACCATTTAAAAACCTATTTATCTGTTAGGGAAGACCAGGAAATTGGGATAGAGAATAAAATCACCGACAAATTTGTGGGTTTGGGTCCGTTTGGCGCCATTTGTTCTGCGTTTCAGGAAAATCCGGATGTGGCCTGGCTGGTTTTGGCAACCGATTTGCCTTTTGTGAATGATGAAGTGATTAAATTGTTGCTGAAACATAGAAATCCGTCAAAAGCTGCGACCGCAATCAAAGGAAAAAGCAGCGAGTTTCCAGAGCCATTAATCACCATTTGGGAACCTAAAAGTTACCCGTTATTGTTAAATTATTTAGGCCAGGGCTATTCTTGTCCGCGAAAAGTATTGCTTAATTCCGACATTGAAATTATTGAGGTTGATGATGAATTCATCAGAAACATCAATACGCCTGAGGAATTTAAAGCTGCGCACAAAGAAATAAACGAGGAATAAATTCACAAATTTACAGGGAAACAACTTTCAATTTTAAATCCATCATGAACTTCGATAAAGAAAGCTATTTTTTGCGTCAGACCACCTTGCCCGAAATTGGTAAGGCCGGACAGGCGCTATTGCAGCAAGCAAAAGTGTTGGTGATCGGTTGCGGCGGTTTGGGAAGTCCGATTGCGGTTTATTTGGCAACAAGCGGCGTTGGAGCTTTGCATTTGGTGGATTTTGACACCGTTTCGGTTTCAAATTTACACCGTCAGGTTTTTTATAAAACGGAAGATGTGAATCAGCCAAAAGCAGAAGTGCTTGCCAATGAAATCAAAAAAAGAACGCCTTTCACCAAAGTTACCACAACCAATGAAGCCGTGACTAAAAATTCTATTTTGGCATTGATTTCAGAAGTTGATATTGTGGTTGACGGAACCGACAATTTGCAGGTAAAATATTTGATAAATGACGCCTGCGTTTTGGCAAAAAAACCTTTGGTTTACGGTTCTTTGTATAAATTCGACGGTTATGCGGCAACGTTTAATGTGTTGGGTGAAGATGGAAATTACAGCTGCAATTTACGGGATGCATTTCCTAAAATTGCCACCGATATTCCCAATTGCGAAGAAGCCGGAACGATGAATCCTATTGTTGGAATGATTGCGATTTTACAGGTAAATGAAGTGATTAAGTTAATTACCAAAACCGGTAAATTACTGACCAATCAATTGCTGATTTACAATGCTTTGGAAAATTCACAGCTTAAAATGAAGTTGAAGAAAAACACATCTTTGGACATAAAAGCTATTTTTGAAAATTCTGATTATGTGGTTGAAACCTGCGCAAATCAGGATCCTTCTTTGCTGATTTCTGCTTCAGTTTTAAAAGAAAAAATAGGCGATTCATCCTTGGAAATTGTGAGCATTCTTAATAATTCGGAAGAATTTATTCCGTTCAAAGTGCATCAGAAAAAGCCTTACAATGTTTTTGATGTTGAAACTTTTGATCCCAATTTTCAAAAAAACTATGTAATTGTTTGTAAAAAAGGCATTACAAGCTATGAAATTACCTTAAAACTAAAAGAAAAATATCCATTGCTTTCTGTAGTCAGTTTGTCTGAAGGCATCATAAATTATTAAATGCAAAAACCACTAGAATTTTATACTGCTGAAAAAGTTTTTTTTGAGCAGGAACAAAAAAGTTTAAAAAAGCAATTGGCACTTTCAAGTTCCTTGCGACTGATCGTATTTTTAACGGCCGTTGCCGGCATTTATTTCTATTTTGGCAATGCTAAAATGATGATTTATATAGCGGTAATTGCCGTGATTTTGTTCGTTTATTTATTGACTAAACATGCTAAATTGCAATATAAAAGCGATCTCAACAAAGCTTTAATCGAAATAAATAAAACGGAAATCAACGTATTAAACCGGGACTATTTCTCCTTAAATGGCGGAACTGAATTTATAAATCCTGCGCATCCTTTTAGTTACGACATTGATTTGTTTGGCAAAGGATCATTTTTTCAATACGCGAACCGAACCGTTACCAACGAGGGAAAACTGAGTTTTGTTGATTTACTGACCAATAATGACATTTTAAACATTCCTGAAAAGCAGCAAGGCATTCAAGAATTAAGTAAAAAACCCAAATGGAGGCAGCGATTTTCTGCATTGGCAAGTTTGGTGAAAGTGGAACATCCCGCAAAGGAAATTGTCAGCTGGATTCAAAATTATAAATCGGTTTTTCCCAAATTTTTGTCCTTTATGCCAACCTTATTTTCAATAATATCATTGGTTTTAATCGGACTTATAGCGATGCAAATGATCGCCGACCAAATACTGATACTTTGGATTTTTGTCGGATTGGGGATTTCAGGAGTTTATTACAATAAAGTCAGCGAATTGTATAAAGAGGCAAGCAATGCCAAAGACACTTTTAAGCAATACCATAAATTGCTGAATGAGATTGAAACCGCGTCGTTTGATTCACGAATTTTAAAGGAAAAGCAACAGGAAATTGAGACTGAATCTCAAAAAGCATCTGTTATTTTCGCCAAGTTTTCTAAAATATTGGACGCTTTTGACCAGCGAAATAACCTGATTATCGCTTTTTTTGGAAATGCTTTTTTATTGCGCGATTTGAAATTGGCTTATAATCTGGAAAAATGGATGGAAAGTTATAAAACCAAAGTGGCGGATTGGATTAACGTGATTGCTTTTTTTGATGCACAAAACTCCTTGGCAAATTTTGCTTTTAACCATACTGGTTTTGTTTTTCCCGAAATTGAACAACACAAAAATGTGATTGACGCTAAAAATTTAGGACATCCTTTGTTGAAAGTTATGCAGCGGGTAGACAATGATTTTACCATTGAAAATCAGCAATTTTTCATTGTTACCGGTGCAAATATGGCTGGAAAAAGCACATTTTTAAGAACCGTTTCTTTGTCGATTGTAATGGGAAATATGGGTTTGCCGGTTTGTGCCGATGAATTTAAATATTCGCCCATAAAATTGATTACCAGTATGCGCACTTCCGATTCTTTGGCCGACAATGAATCGTATTTCTTTTCTGAATTGAAGCGTTTAAAATTTATTGTGGATGAAATTAAAAATGAAGATTATTTTATCATTTTAGATGAAATTCTAAAAGGAACAAACAGTACCGATAAAGCGATTGGCTCCAAAAAATTTGTCCAGAAATTGGTGAGTTCTAAATCGACGGGAATTATTGCCACACACGATTTAAGTTTGTGTGAAATTGAAAAAGAACTTGAAGAAGTTCAAAACTATTATTTTGATGCTGAAATCATTGATGATGAATTGTTTTTCGATTATAAGCTGAAAGAAGGAATTTGCAAAAATATGAATGCCTCTTTTTTGTTAAAGAAAATGGAAATTATTTAAGAATTCCTATCCCCAGCCCTTTCCCAAGGAAAGGGAGTTAGATTTGAAATTGGAATATTATTTACAACAAAAAACTTTCGACTTTTCAATTGCCAACGCGCCAGCTGGCCCTATCGCTAAAAATGTTCACAGAACATTTTCTTAACTGCCAATGCGCCGGCTGGCCCTATCGCTAAAAACAGCCACTGGCTGTTTTCTTAACGCTCTGTCCCCCTTCGGGGGTTAGGGGGCTACGGATGTGAATTCACCCAAATTTCACCATCTTCAAAATGTTCTTTTTTCCAGATTGGAACGGTTTCTTTTAAGGTATCAATGGCAAATTCGCAGGCTTCAAAAGCCGCTTTTCTGTGGGCGGAAGAAACCGCAATAATCACTGGAATATCTCCAATTTGTAATTCGCCAACCGCATGATGAATGGCTATTTTATGAATTTGAAACTTTGCCAGAGCCAAATCTGCAATTTTTTGCATTTCCTTTAAGGCCATCGGTTCATAAGCGCTAAAATCCAATAAAGTAACTTCCTTGTTTTTTGTGGAATTCCGAACAGTGCCCACAAACAACGCAATGCCGCCACAAGACGCATCCTGCACAAAATCGTAACAATCTTGCACCATTAATTTATCAGAAGTAATTAAAATAGCGGTATTTTTCATAAGTTAATGAGAAATGAATTTTTTTGATTTACACCCTTCGACTACGCTCAGGGTGGCATATTTTAGATTTATGAATTTTCAACTTAGAAAGTCAACGCGCCAGCTGGCCCTATCGCTAAAAATGTTCACCGAACATTTTCTTAACGCTATGTCCCCCTTCGGGGGCTAGGGGGCTAGGGGCTTTTATCCTCCGCTTACTGGCGGAATGATTGCCACCACATCATTTTCTTTTAAAACCAGATTATTTTCGGCATATTCTTCATTTACGGCAATGGCAAATTCTTCGATGTTTTTTAAGGTTGAATATTTCAACAGCAAATCCTTTTTTAAGGCCAGCACAGTTTCATCCGATTTCAATTCATAAAAAATTGAATTTTCACCAACCAAATCGGTGGCAATCCCAAAAAATAACACTTGAATTTTCATTTTTAATATTTAAGCAAAATTAAATTATTTCTGCTTAAAAATGGCGCTTCATTTTAAAATTGGTCTAAATAATCTTTTGTGTGATGAATATCACCAAACTAACAATTAGTTTGGTTAATTTTGTTAGAGTCCTAAAATATTTTCAAAAATATGAAGTATGGTTTTATAATCGACAATCGAAAATGCATTGGTTGTCACGCTTGTACAACAGCCTGTAAATCAGAACATGATGTGGCTATTGGAGTTAACAGAACCTACGTGAAGCAGGTTGAAAAAGGAGAATTTCCAAATACCCGAAGAATTTTTTCCGTGATGCGATGCAATCATTGTACCGACGCGCCTTGCGTGGAAATTTGTCCGGTTCAGGCGCTTTACACCCGTGAAGACGGGATTGTGGATTTCGACAACAACCGTTGTATTGGATGTAAATCGTGTATGCAAGCTTGTCCGTACGACGCTTTGTATATTGATCCCGATACGCATACGGCCGCGAAATGTAATTATTGTGCGCACAGAGTTGATGTTGGCCGCGAACCTGCTTGTGTCTCTGTTTGTCCGGAACACGCCATTATTGCAGGAGACATGCACAATCCAAACACGGAAATTTCTCAATTATTGGCGCGCCAGGCGGTGAAAGTCCGAAAGCCCGAAAAAGGAACCAATCCAAATTTATTTTATATCGATGCAGATGATTCTTCATTAGTTCCGGAGGCAACAGACAGGTCGGGCCCAAGTATGTGGAGTTCACAAGCGCGAGGTGTTGGTCATTTCGCCAAAGCTGCAGAAAAAATGATGTACAGCAATAAGGAGTTCGATTTATTGCAGATGACCATCGACAATGATATTGAAGCGGCTTACCAAAGAAAAGACAGTGAAAATCCGAATTATATTGATGTATTGAACGGAAAAGCCCGCAGGGTTTATGACACGCCGGATAAAGGAATATTGTGGGGATGGGAAGTTTCAACTTATGTATTTACGAAAGCCATTGCTGCAGGCGCATTTTTAATTCCGTTTTTAGCTTTTCTTTTAGGTTATGAAGTTTCACCAACCGCCAAATTATGGTCGGCAGGAATTTCATTGGTTTTCCTTGGATTAACTGGATTGTTCTTGGTGATGGATTTAGACCGGCCAGACCGATTTTTAAATGTTTTATTGCGTCCTCAGTGGAATTCGTGGTTGGTAAAAGGTGGTTATACCATTACTGTTTTCGGATTGCTGGTGACAATTTGGGGAGCAATGACGTTCTTCGAAATAAAAACAGGTGAAACGGCTTTATTATGGATTACCGCAGTTTTCGCCATATTGTTGGCCGTTTATACAGCGTTCTTATTTGCCCAGGCAAAAGGCCGCGATTTTTGGCAAAGTCCAACCTTGCCACTGCATATGTTGGTGCATAGCGTTATGGCCGGAACCGCAATTTTTGCGATTGTTTCCTTGGTTTTTGGCAATGAAGACTGGTTGGGAATTTTAAGAAACACCATGATTATTGCGTTGCTGGTGAACTTATTTACCTTAGTTACCGAACTGACAATCACACATCCAACCACTTCAGCAAAAATGGTGGTAAAAATGATCACAAAAGGAAGGTATAAAAATCTGTTTTGGGGCGTAACCGTATTGGTTGGAAATATCATTCCGTTGGCAATGTTGCTTTTGGGTTCTGGAGAATTAGTGGCTGTTGTATCAGGAGTTTTTGTATTGGCAGGGATTTTAGTCACAGAGAAAATTTGGGTGGAAGCACCTCAAAGGGTTCCGTTGGCGTAGGCCCCCTAACCCCCGAAGGGGGAATAATTAAGGTAAATATTAAATATTAAATATTAAAAGTTAAAGGTTGAAAGCTCAAAGTTGTTAAAGAAAAAATAATTTTTTCTAACAGCTGAATTAAACTCCCTTTCCTTGGGAAAGGGCTGGGGATAGGAAAAAAAATCGTAATTCAAAAATAATAAATTGTAAATCATCATGGGTTACAAGAAACCATCATTTATAGAAGGAATTGCAGAAAAATTGGGAATCATTCCTAATTTGCATAAAGAAGGTTATCAGGAATTTGACCAGGATATGCGCCATTTTACCGATGAACAAGTTGCGCAGTTGTATGAGAATTTTCCGCCGCCGGAAAAATGGGATAATTGGGTAGAATACAACCCGAAAGTGTGGCCAAAAAAGGAAAAAGTCACTTATCAAATTGTGCCGACCACTTGTTTTAACTGTGAAAGTGCCTGCGGATTAACGGCATTTATCGACAAAGAAACACAGGAAGTCAAAAAGTTTGAAGGCAATCCTTACCATCCGGGAAGCCGGGGAAGAAATTGCGCCAAAGGTCCGGCCACCATCAATCAATTGACAGATCCCGACCGGATTTTATTTCCTTTGAAAAGAAAAGGAAAAAGAGGCGAAGGAGAATGGGATCGCGTAAGTTGGGATGAGGTGCTTGACACTATTTCTTTAAGAATCAGAAATGCCATATTGGAAAATCGTCACAATGAAGTTGCTTATCACGTAGGAAGGCCGGGACATGAAAAATTTATGAACTGGATTTTGCAGGGTTGGGGAATCGACGGACATAATTCGCACACCAATATTTGTTCTTCAGGGGCCCGTTTCGGTTATAATTTATGGTATGGTTACGACAGGCCGTCGCCAGATCACGCTGAAGCAAAATTTATATTGCTGATTTCCGCACATTTAGAATCGGGTCATTATTTCAATCCGCACGCGCAACGTATTATTGAAGGGAAAATGAAAGGTGCAAAATTGGCAACGATGGATCCGCGTTTATCGAATACCGCAAGTATGTCCGATTATTGGATGCCGTCTTATCCGGGAACTGAAGTTGCGGTTTTGTTGGCGATGGCGTTATACATTTTACAAAATAAGTTGTACAACCGCGATTATTTAGAAAACTGGACCAACTGGCAAGAGTATTTAAAAGCAAGACATGCGGATCAAGAAATTACTTTTGAGAATTATATTGCTGCAATGATTGACGAATACAAGGAATTTACCCCTGAATTTGCAGAAAAGGAATCGGGTGTAAAAGCCGATATGATTGTGGAGATTGCACAAAAAATTGGCGAAGCAGGCGAACGTTTTGCATCGCACAACTGGCGTGCTGCAGGCGCTTCAAACCTTGGCGGCTGGGCTGTTGCCCGTTGTTTGCATTTTCTGACAGTGCTTACTGGCGCCGTTGGCACAAAAGGCGGAACTTCACCAAATATCTGGAACAAATTTGCCCCAAGTATCCCAAATCCGCCGAAACCACAGAAACAATGGAATGAATTGCATTTTCCAAAAGAATTTCCTTTGTCATTTTTTGAAATGAGCCAATTGCTGCCGCATTTCCTAAAAGAAGGAAGGGGAAAACTTGACGTTTATTTTTCAAGGGTTTTCAATCCGGTTTGGACATATCCCGACGGATTTACCTGGATGGAAATGTTTATGGATGAAAGCAAATTTGGATTGCACGCTGCCTTGACGCCAACGTGGAATGAAACTGCTTTTTACGCCGATTTTGTGTTGCCGATGGGCTTGGCTTCCGAACGTCACGACATCAATTCTTACGCCACACATGGCGGAACTTGGGTTGCTTTTCGTCAGCCGGTATTGCGTGAAGCTGCGCGAAGAAATGGAAAACCGGTGCAATTGACTTATGAAGTGAATCCGGGAGAAGTTTGGGAAGAAGATGAATTTTTTATTGAATTAAGCTGGCGGATAGATCCCGACGGAAGTATGGGAATTCGCAAGCATTTTGAATCGCCATATCGTCCGGGAGAAAAAATAACCATCGACGAATATTACCAATATATTTTTGAACGCGTGCCTGGATTGCCGGAAACAGCCAAAAAAGAAGGAATTACCGAATTGCAGTACATGCAAAAATATGGTGCCTTTGAAATTGAAAGCGGGGAATCGTACAAAAAGAATGAAACTTTGTTGACCGAAGTGCAGTTAACTGGGGCAATTGTGAATGAAAACACCCAGGTTGTTTCCAAAGACGGAAAAAATATTGGCGTGATGATCAACGGAAAAGCCATGGTTGGTTTCCCAACGCCATCAAGAAAAAACGAGTTTTATTCACAAACGATGGTCGATTGGAAATGGCCGGAATATGCCACGCCAACCTATATAAAGAGCCATATTCACCTCGATAATTTGGACAAATCAAAAGGAGAATATGTGCTGGTTCCAACATTCAGGCTGCCGGCGTTAATTCATACCCGATCAGGAAATGCAAAATGGCTGGTGGAAATCTCAAACAGAAATCCGATTTGGATGCATCCCGATGATGCGGCGAATTGGGGATTTAAAACGGGCGATTTGGTAAAAATGAATACCGATATTGGCTATTTTATCGATAAAGTTTGGGTAACGCAAAGTATGAAACCGGGCGTTGTTGCTTGTTCGCACCATATCGGACGCTGGAGAAGGACACAAGATAAAACAGGAAACCGATGGGCCACCAATACGGTGAATATTGAAAACAATGGCAACGGCGGATGGAAAATGAACACCATTTCCGGCATTGAACCTTTTGAATCTTCGGATAGAGATTCTAAACGAATTTTTTGGAAAGACGGTGGCGTACATCAAAATATTACCCACGCCGTACATCCCGATCCTATTAGCGGAATGCATTGCTGGCACCAAAGGGTTCGCATTGAAAAACCAGGGAAAGAGGAGCATTATGGCGATATTTTTGTGGACACCAACAAATCCCATGAGGTTTATAAAGAATGGATGAAAATGACACGTCCTGCTCCGGGACCAAACGGAGAACGCAGGCCAATTTGGTTTGAAAGGGCTTTTAGGCCCGATCCATCGATGTTTTATATTAATGACGAAAAGAAAAAAGAAGAATAAAAAAATCCCGCAATCGCGGGATTTTTTTCATAATAAAATTAAGTAAATAGAAATAGCTAAATATATTATTTTAAATTAGCTGTACTGTCAAAAATTTATAAATCAAATCTTTTATGCAAACCAAAAAAGCAATGGCACAGCACTTTTTAAAACTTGCAGCCAAAGGGAACTCAAGAGAAGCATTTAAGCTTTATGCCGGAGAAGATTTTAAACACCACAATGTCTATTTCAAGGGCGATGCAGAAACTTTGATGAAAGCGATTGAAGACGACGCTAAAATAAACCCCGATAAAATTTTTGAAATTCAACGTTCTTTGGAAGATGGTGATTTGGTTGCTGTCCATTCTCGTTTCAGGCAAAACCCAAATGATACAGATTGGGCCGTAATGCATATTTTCCGTTTTGAAAATGATAAAGTTGTGGAGCTTTGGGATTTTGCACAAGCTGCACCGGCTGAAATGATCAATGAAAACGGGATGTTTTAATTCAAAATGGAATTTGATTGAATTTCAACAATAAGTATTTTTTATTTCACATAAATTCGGTTTCCGTGTAAATATTCAGAAGGTCTTTTTCCTAAAATCTTTAAAAAAGTGGTGCTGAAAGTGGGCAAGCTGCTGTAACCAACCATCAATGCAATTTCGCCGATGGTGTGTTTCTTTTCAAGCACATATTCCAGCGCCTTAAACATTCTAAGCAAGGTGTAATAATAAATAAAAGTCATTTTCACATCACTTTTAAACAACCGGTGAAGTGTGCGTTCACTCATTCCCAAATAAGCAGTAATTTCTGTAAGCTTAATATTTTTATCTAAATTGTCTTTTAAATAAACAAGGGCTTTTTCCAATCTGGGATCTTTCGGACGTGGAAGCGTCAGCATCAATGGGTCGATTGAAATTTGGGCCAACAACACTTTAAAAGCAGTAACAACTGGAAATCTTTCTTCATCAGTTTCAAAAATATCACCTTCCCATTTTCGCGTATAGCACAGCAATTGCCACAACAACTCATTTACCGGGTAAATTCCCACGTTCTTAAAAAACGCGGCATCGGTTTTAGCTACAGGAAAATACAAGTTGCGCATAATCACCTCAGGTTTACTTGGATAAATGGCGTGTTCAACATCAGGTGGAATCCACATATAATGTCTGGCGGGCAGAAAGTGTGTTTTTGTACCCGTTTTTATGTAAACAATTCCGCCTTCCGTATAAATAAATTGTCCTTTTTTATGAGAATGTGTATCAATAAAAACCTCGCCCATCAAATCGTGATGACAGTAAATACTGCTGTCAATTTTATCAACTTCCGTTAAATAATATTTCTCTGTGGCTTCGTTTTCTTTCATTTGGCAGAATTGAATAAATCATTGACCATTTTAAATATATGGTTAACGTACATAATTACTACATTGCATCCCTAAAGAATAGGTTTTCATTTTATTTGAGCAAATTAGGGCTAATTTTTTAAATATTTGCTATGAAATCCGCATAATCATTACATTAAATGAATTGTATGAAAATATGCGAATTACATATGACCAATAAAAAACAATAAATATTTACATATGAAATACAACAAAGAAGTAAGGATGGAGCGAATTTTATTCGAGAATTATAAGAATATAATTTTTACCCCTGAAGAGGCTGCGAAATTCATCAAAAACAATTCAATTGTTGGGGTAAGCGGTTTTACAAAAGCCGGAGACAGCAAATCCGTTTTGCCTGCTTTTGCAAAACGCGCCGAATCAGAAAAGGTGCAAATCACGCTTTTAAGCGGCGCTTCTCTTGGATATGATACCGATGCCGATTTAGCGAAAAACCATGCCATTTATAAAAGAATGCCTTTTCAGGCCGATCCTACTTTAAGAAAATCAATCAATTTGGGCGAAGTGTTGTATGTAGACCAGCATTTAAGTGAAACTGCCGAAATGTTACACAACCAGCATTTGCCAAAAGTGGATATGGCCATTATTGAAGCGACATATATTGATGCAAACGGATTTATTATTCCAACCACATCGGTAGGCAATTCAGCGAATTTTGCAGCTTTGGCCGATGAAATCATTATTGAAGTAAACGTGTCTATTCCGCTATCTTTTAAAGGAATTCACGATGTATTTATTCCTAAACCTTATCCGCACAGAAACATTATCGCCATTACCGATCCCGAAACAAGAATTGGAACGGAATACATAAAAATTGACCCTAAAAAAGTAATCGCCGTTGTATTTACCGATCGACCAGACAGTCCGGCAAAAATCTCCGCGCCCGATGAAAACACCACTGCCATTGCACAACACATCCTTAAGTTTCTGGAAAATGAAGTGACAGAAGGAAGACTGACCAATGCTTTATTGCCTATACAGGTAGGTATCGGAAAAATAGCAAATTCTGTATTGTCGGGTTTTGTGAACAGTCCTTTCGAAAACTTGACCATGTATTCCGAAGTTTTGCAAGACAGCACTTTTGAATTGTTTGATGCAGGCAAAATGGTATTTGCTTCGGCTTCATCCATCACAGTTTCTGAAGAATGTTACAAAAAATTCATTGGAAATTTTAAAGATTACAAAAATAAAATTGTGTTAAGGCCGCAAAATATCAGCAATGCTGCTGAAGTTATTCGAAGATTGGGGATTATCGCCATCAACACCGCCATTGAATTTGATATCTACGGAAACGTAAATTCAACACATTTGGGTGGAACGCATATGATGAACGGCATTGGAGGATCAGGAGATTTTGCCAGAAGTGCCTACTTAAGCATTTTTGTTTGTCCGTCGTCATCTAAAAACGACACCATTTCCCATGTGGTTCCTATGGTTTCTCATCACGACCATACGGAACACGATGTGGATATTTTGGTAACAGAACAAGGTTTGGCCGATTTAAGAGGATTGGCACCAAAAGAACGCGCACAAGTTATTATCGACAATTGTATGCATCCCGATTACAAAGAGCAAATGCAGGATTATGTGGATGAAGCCTTAAAACGCGGAGGCCAAACGCCACATGTGATGGAAAAAGCATTCAGCTGGCATCTCGACTTAAAAACTCAAGGTTCTATGAAAAAACAGGTTGAAGTTCATTTATAATAGTTTGGTTAATATAATAGTGAAAGTAAGAAGCTCCTTTTTTAAGGGGCTTTTTAATTTAAAAAAGTATCGATTACCTCAAAGTCTAAACCAATTTGCTAATTCTTGATTTTAATTTCTGAAATTGATTATGCAAATCAAACAGAGCCTCAAAAACCAGCAAGATTTCACAAGTTAAAGGCCAATTAAAAATTGTTTTTTCTTTCAATTTTTTCCGAATGATAAAACTCAAAAAGGATGGTTTTTATATTGTTTTGTAACATTTATTTTTTAAACCATGATAAATGTTAGCTTTCCTTTGTGTCAATTATGGTTAACTTTGTGATTCAACTTTTTAAAAATATTAACATTATGAGCGATTCTAAAAAACAGAGCGAAGCTTTATTATATCACCAATACCCCACTCCGGGCAAAATTCAAGTAGTTCCAACAAAAAAACATGCAACACAACGCGATTTGTCGTTGGCATATTCACCGGGTGTTGCAGAGCCGTGTTTGGCCATCGAAAAAAATCCGGATGACGTTTATAAATATACCGCAAAAGGAAATTTAGTGGCTGTTATTTCTAACGGTACTGCAGTTTTGGGATTGGGAGACATTGGAGCTATGGCAGGAAAACCAGTGATGGAAGGAAAAGGATTGCTTTTTAAAATATTCGCCGATATCGATGTTTTTGACATTGAAGTGGATACACATGATGTGGAGAAATTTATTGAAACCGTAAAAAATATTTCGGTCACTTTTGGAGGCATTAATCTGGAAGATATAAAAGCCCCTGAAGCTTTCGAAATTGAACGCAGACTGAAAGAAGAATTGGACATTCCCGTAATGCATGACGACCAACACGGAACGGCAATCATATCAGCAGCGGCGTTAAAAAATGCAGTTGAGATTATTGGAAAAGACATTTCAGAAGTTAAAATTGTGGTAAGTGGCGCAGGCGCTGCAGCCATTTCTTGTTCAAGATTGTATTTGGCGATTGGCGCAACAAGAGAAAATTTGGTGATGTGCGACAGTAAGGGCGTTATCAGAAAAGATGCTCCTAATTTGAATGAGCAAAAAGCAGAGTTTGCAACTGACAGGGATTTACATTCTTTGGAAGAAGCGATGGTTGACAGCGATGTTTTTATCGGACTTTCGAAAGGAGATCTTGTAACACCGGCTATGTTGATGACCATGGCAAAAGATCCAATTGTTTTTGCGATGGCAAATCCAACGCCTGAAATTGAATACGATTTAGCAGTGGCAACAAGAAAGGATATTATTATGGCCACCGGACGTTCAGATTATCCCAACCAAGTGAATAATGTGCTTGGATTTCCATATATTTTTAGAGGTGCGTTAGACGTAAGAGCCACTAAAATAAATGAAGAAATGAAACTGGCGGCGGTTCATGCCTTGGCAAATTTGGCTAAAGAAACCGTTCCTGAGCATTTAAATATTTTATACGGAGAAACCAATATAAAATTTGGTAAAGAGTATATCATCCCAAAACCATTTGACCACAGATTAATTACCGAAGTTCCGCCGGCAGTCGCAAAAGCAGCTATGGAATCGGGTGTGGCAAGACAACCAATTACCGATTGGGAAGCTTATAAAGAAATATTGGCCGACAGATTGGGAACAGGAAGTAAGTTAATGCGTATGCTAATGACACGCGCAAAAGACAATCCAAAATCGATCATTATTGCTGAAGCTGATCATTTAGATGTATTGAAAGCAGCACAAATTATTCATGATGAAGGTATTGGAAAACCAATTTTATTGGGCGACAAAAAAATCATTAAGGAGTTAATGCAGGAAATTAATTTTACTGCTGATGTGAAAATTTTGGATCCTAAATGTGATGAAGAAAAAGAACGCAGAAACAGATATGCCCAAGTATATTGGGAAAAAAGACAGCGCAATGGAATTACTTTTTTTGCTGCGCAAAAATTAATGCGTGAACGCAACTACTTCGCTGCTATGATGCTAAATGAAGGCGAAGGAGATTCATTAATTACCGGTTATTCAAGAGCTTATCCAAATGTTGTGAAGCCGATGATTGAGCTCATAGGAAAAGAAAAAGGTGTTAAGCGTATTGCGGCAACAAACATTATGTTAACCAAAAGAGGCCCAATATTCTTTTCGGATACTGCAATAAATATTGATCCAACCGCTGAAGAATTGGCAAATATCGCATATATGACCAGCGTTTCCATGAAAATGTTCGGATTTGAACCTAATTTGGCGATGTTGTCATTCTCAAATTTCGGATCATCCCCATCTCCGTTGGCAAATAAAGTTGCGCAAGCTGTTGAAATTATACACAGAAGACATCCGGAAGTAAATGTGGATGGTGAAATACAAGCCGACTTTGCATTGAATCCTAAATTAATGAAAGATAAATTTCCTTTTTCAAGGTTAACCGATAAAAAAGTGAATGGTTTGATATTTCCAAATTTAGAAGCCGCAAATATTGGCTATAAACTCATGAAAGAGTTTGATCAAATTGTATCAATCGGGCCAATTATTATGGGACTTCAAAAGCCTGTTCATATTCTGCAACTTGGTGCTGGCGTAGATGAAATTGTGAATATGGCCTGTGTTGCCATTGTGCATGCTCAGGAAAAAACGAAAAGTATGTAATATTTTACTACATTTGGGAGTCCATAGAAAAAATGAAACGAGCCATAGCAAATTTTGATACACAGCAGAATGATTAATGGCGACTGCATCTGTACCAATAAAAAATAAATAATAAACAGATGAAATATGATAACGCACATAAGAGGAAAATTAGTTGAAAAAAACCCAATATTTGCCGTTGTAGAAACTAATGGCGTAGGTTATTGGCTTAATATTTCTCTTAACACCTATTCTCAGCTCCCGGATAATGAATTTGTTATGCTGTATACGCATCTTTCTGTCAAGGAAGATGCGCATACTTTATACGGGTTTATCAATAAAACCGAACGCGAAATTTTCAGATTGCTTATTTCCGTTTCTGGTGTTGGGCCAAGTATTGCCCGAACCATGTTATCATCCATGACCACTGATGAAATTCAACAAGCAATCGCTTCAAACAATGTTTCCGTTATCCAGTCCGTAAAAGGAATCGGCGTAAAAACAGCACAACGCGTTTTGGTCGATTTGAGGGATAAAATTTCCAAAACCTTTGCTATTGATGAAGTTTATATCAGCCAAAGCAATACGATTAAAAATGAAGCGTTATCAGCATTAGAGGTTTTAGGATTTAATAAAAAGCAGGTTGAAAAAGTAGTGGATAAAATACTGCTTGAAGACAAAAACCTTAGTGTTGAGGTTTTAATAAAAAACGCATTGAAAAATTTATAAAAATTGAAAAACGAGCGATATATAGTTAAAACGTATATTTTATTTTTTTTCTTTTGGTTTTTTCTGTCAACAGTTAAAGCCCAAACTCCGCCTATTTTAATTCCAAATGACTCTACAATTGTTGGAAAAGCAACAGACACCATAAAATTAAAATACCCATTTAAAAGATTTCAGGAAGGAAGCCTTTTTTTAACCGACCCAAAGCAATCGGAAATTATTTACGATACCGCCCTTGGGAAATACATGGTTGTTGAGAAAATTGGAGATTATTACGTTCAGTACCCAATTTTTATGACTTTGGAAGAATACAAGCAATACCAGTTGAAAAAGGATATGCTTGCCTATTATAAAAACAAAATAAGCGCAACCAACCCTAAAAAAGCGGGAAGTGCTGAGGAACAAAAAAATTTATTGCCAACGTATTACGTAAAATCAGACTTTTTTCAATCCGTTTTTGGAGGAAATACCATTGAGGTAAATCCGCAGGGATCGGTATTGGTAAAGTTGGGCATGCTATACCAAAAAGTGGACAATCCGCAGTTGTCTGAACGCAACAGAAAAAGTTTTACCTTCGATTTTAACCAGGAAATTAGCGCCAGTATTTTGGCAAAAGTAGGAACCAAGTTAAAAGTTGCCGCACAATACGACACGCAATCCACCTTTAATTTCCAGAATCAGATAAAGTTGGAATACACCCCAACCGAAGATGACATTCTTCAAAAAATAGAAGTAGGGAATGTGAGTATGCCGTTAAAAAACTCCTTAATTGTTGGCGCCCAAAGTTTATTTGGGGTTAAAACACAATTGCAATTCGGAAAAACATCTGTTACAGGCGTTTTTGCCGAACAAAAATCGCAAACAAAAACAGTGGCAGCACAAGGCGGTTCAACCATTCAGGAATTTGAATTGCATGCAACGGATTACGATGAAAACAGGCATTTCTTTTTGGCGCAATATTTTAGGGATCAATACAACATCGCTTTAAAAGATTATCCGTTAATAAACAGCGCGTTAAATATCACAAGAGTGGAAGTTTGGGTCACCAACAGAAACGCCACAACCATTGATATCAGAAACATTGTGGCATTGTCTGACATTGGCGAAGGCGATCCAACAAATATTGGTCCGGCAAACGTAACGCCGGTTCCTGGCGCACTTTTCCCTTCAAATACCGCAAACGACATTTCATCGATATTGACAACCACAAATCCGGTTCGTAACATTTCAACAGTTGGCAACGGTTTGTCTCCTTTTGGAATGCAGCAAGGACGTGATTATTCGGTTTTGGAAAATGCCATCAAATTAAGGCCCGATGAATACAGAGTGCATCCGCAATTGGGCTTTATTTCATTAAACAGAAGGTTGGCCGATTCTGATGTGCTTGCAGTTTCTTTTGAATATACCATAAGCGGAGATTCCCGGGTTTACAAAGTGGGTGAATTCACCAGCGACGGTATTATTGCGCCTGAAAATATTGTGGTAAAACTATTGCGAAGCGAAATCATAAGCACGCAAA
Organism: Lutibacter sp.; assembly: GCA_030656195.1. Taxonomy (GTDB): domain Bacteria; phylum Bacteroidota; class Bacteroidia; order Flavobacteriales; family Flavobacteriaceae; genus Lutibacter. The sequence goes on along the minus strand of JAUSOJ010000144.1, from coordinate 12,053 downwards.
TTCCGATGTGGGATTTGATGATGAAAAATATCTATTCTTTGCAAACCTACAGAATGCAGCGCGATGGTTTTAGATTGGAATTGCTGTATGCCGATGATGCTACCGGAGTATCGATAAACGTTTTGCAAAACGCACAAACTCCTGGTGTTTCAGATAAGACATTGATGAATTTATTGGATGTGGACAGGCTGGATCAAAGTCAGTTTTACACACCCGAAGGCGATGGTTATTTTGATTATGTGGAAGGTGCTACGGTAAATTCGGAAAAAGGATATATACTTTTTCCAAATATTGAACCTTTCGGTGCAGATTTAAAGGCTAAATTAACCAGCAGTGCCGATGAAATTTATATTTTTAATGAATTGTACCGAATCACCCAATCCGAAGCAAAAAATAATTTTCAGCAAAAAGACAAGTATTTAATAAAGGGATATCATAAATCTGAAAGTGCAAACGGCATTCCGTTAGGTGCATTTAACGTGGCACAAGGTTCGGTTAGGGTAACTTCGGGCGGAAGGGAATTGGTTGAAGGTGTTGATTATGTAGTGGATTATCAAATGGGACGGGTACAAATTATCAATCCAAGTTTGGAAGCTTCCAATGCGCCCATTGAAGTTTCTGTTGAAAACAATGCCACCTTTAATTTACAGACAAAAAGCTTTTTGGGCGTTAACATAGAACATAAGTTTTCCGATAATTTTATTGCCGGCGCCACCATTTTAAATTTAAATGAAAAACCAATCACGCAAAAAGCGCTCTTCGGACAAGAACCGATTAACAACACCATTTTTGGGTTAAACGCTAGCTTTGGAACCGAAGTGCCAAAATTCACGAAATGGGTAAACAAATTGCCAAATATTGATACCGATGTTCCTTCAAATTTTTCAGTTCGTGGAGATTTTGCCTATTTAATTCCGGGTTCTCCAAAAAGAATTGAGCTAAACGGCCAAGCAACTTCTTATGTGGATGATTTTGAAGGCTCGCAAATTCCTATTGAAATAAAAACAATTCAGCAATGGTATATGGCAAGCACGCCACAATACCAAACGCAATTTGATTTGGGCGGAAATGCTTCCGATTTATCTTATGGATACAAAAGGGCCAGATTGGCCTGGTACACTGTTGATCCGCTTTTTTATGGCGGATCTTCATTACAACCTCCAAATATTGACAATGCTGAACTTTCCCGCGCCGAGGTCAGGAGAATTAGGTACGAAGAATTATTCCCGGAACAAGACTTGGATTTAACACAGTCAACAGTTGTAAGAACTTTAGATTTGGCGTATTATCCGAATGAAAGGGGAAGCTATAATTTTGACACTTCCAATTTGGGCGCTGATGGAAAATTCACCAATCCGGAAGACCGTTGGGCAGGGATTACCCGACCATTAACCACCACAAATTTTGAGCAATCTAACGTTGAATATATCCAATTTTGGCTGATGGATCCTTACGACCATTATTCCATTACAAATGCAGAAGGATTGCCTGTGGGCGTAAATCCTGGCGATCCTGCAAATCAGGTGGGTGAAGTTTATTTTAATCTTGGAAATGTATCAGAAGACGTTTTAAAAGACGGCAGAAAAATGTATGAAAACGGTTTGCCCGCAAATCCACTAAGCACCAGCAATACGGAAGAAACCATCTGGGGAAAAGTTCCAACCAACCAATCATTATTATATGCTTTTAGCGATAAAGACAATGAACGTTTAAGTCAGGATGTTGGTTTAAATGGAATGAATGACGAAGAAGAAACCCGAAAGTTTGGAACCGCTTTTGGTCCCGATCCGGCAAATGACAATTACTCTTATTTCCGAAGTTCAGCATACGATGCCGACAAGGCATCCATTTTAACGCGCTATAAAAAGTTTAACAATTCACAGGGAAATTCGCCAACAAATAATTTATCAACTGAAAGCTACCCAACTTCAGCCACTACATTTCCGGATGCGGAAGACATCAATAGAGACCAAACCATGAACACGGTTGAAAGCTATTATCAATACAAAGTGTCTTTAAATAAAAACGATTTGGTGATAGGGCAAAACAACATTGTTGATGAGAAAATAGTGAAAGTTAAACTAGATGACGGCAGCCAAAAAGAATTTAGATGGCTGCAATTCAGGATTCAGGTTAGCAGTCCGGATGAGGTTGTCAACAACATCACGGGGTTTAACACCATTCGTTTTATGCGAATATTTTTAACCAAATTTAAAATGCCGGTGGTGTTGCGTTTTGGCGAGTTGCAGTTGGTACGCGGAGACTGGAGACGTTTTACCAAAACGTTGGATGAGTCCATTGTACCGCCGCAAGATTTAACAAATGCGCAGTTGCAAAACTTTCAGGTTGGTGTGGTCAATATTCAGGAAAATGAAAGCAGAAGTCCTATTCCTTATGTGTTGCCTCCGGGAATTCAACGCGAAATTTTAAGGGGAACCACCACCTTGCAAAAACAAAATGAGCAATCATTATCGTTAAAAGTAACCGATCTGGAACCTGAGGAAACAAGAGCCATTTTCAAAAATGTCAGGGTGGATTTACGGATGTACAAACACTTAAAATTGTTTTTGCATGCGGAAGGCGTTCAAACAAAACCACAAGTTCAGGACAATGAATTAAAAGCCATTATCAGAATTGGAAGTGATTTAAACGACAATTATTATCAGCTTGAAAAATTATTGGCTATTTCCGATTATGGCGTAACAACACCTTATGAAATTTGGCCCGAAGAAAATAATTTAGATGCCTTTTTGGAATATTTAGGAAAACTTAAATTGTTGCGATTTGAAGCAGGAATTGCCCCAAACGTGTTATTCCCGGCGGTCAATATGCCTTCACCTATTGAAGGATTGGAAGGTTACGAAATTAGGGTAAAAGGAAATCCGAATTTAGCGAACATCAAAACCATTATGCTTGGGGTAAAAAACGCATCTACCACCAATAAAAGTGCTGAAATTTGGTTTAATGAAATGCGGGTTTCTGAGTTCGACAATAAAGGCGGTTGGGCAGCCGTGGTGAGCGCCGACGCAAATTTTGCCGATTTTGCCGATGTTTCCGTAACAGGAAGAATGGAAACACAGGGATTTGGAGGCATTGAACAGCGCGTAAATGAGCGCAGCCAGCAAGACACTAAATTGTATGACGTTGTTACCAATGTAAATCTTGGGAAACTATTGCCGAAAAATTGGGGCATACGATTGCCTTTTAATTACAGCGTTTCCGAAGAGTTTAGGGATCCAAAATATGATCCTCAATATCAGGATGTGTTGTTTGAAGATGCCAAAGACATCAACCCAAACAGTGCCAGCGCAAGAGATTATACCAAACGCAGAAGCATCAGTTTAATCAATGTCAGAAAAGAATTTAATCCTAATTCAGACAATAAACAGCGTTTTTACAGTGTGGAAAACCTATCGGTTTCCTACGCGTACAATGACACGTATCATAAAGATTACAATGTCCAAAAATATAATGACCAAAATGTGCGGACATCGGCCAACTATAATTACAGTTTTAAGGAAATTACTGTTGAACCATTCAAAAATTCTGATGCGCTCAAAGGCAAGTATTTACAATTCATTAAAGATTTTAATGTGAATCTGTTGCCTTCAACAATCTCGGTAAATTCAAATATCATAAGACGTTACAATGAACAGCTTTCCAGAAGTTTAATCGAAGGATTGCCAGAATTGCCGGTGCTTAGACAACGCCATTTTATGTTTGATTGGGATTATGCAATCGGGTACAATTTAACAAAATCATTACAATTTAATTTTAGGGCGACCAATAACAATATTTATGATGATTTTTACGCCACAGATGACATTAGATTGTTTGATAATTTCTTTACCACCGGAAGACCCGATCATTACCGCCAAACCTTAAACGGAACCTACAAAATACCGTTGAATAAAATTCCGTTTTTAGATTTCGCAAATGCAAATTACGCCTACACGGCCGATTTTGACTGGCAGGCATCGTCACAATCTTATGTGGATAAAGTGGGAAATGTTATTCAAAATGCAAACACACATACTTTAGGTTTCGATTTAGACTTTAATAAATTTTACAAAACCATTGGCATAGACAAGCTGTTGAATAAAAAACCCAAGGCTGGCGAAACAAATCAGCCAGCAACAGAAACCAATGAAAATAATTCAGCTAAAAAGAATAAATCTGCCGGATCTGACATTGGACAAACTTTTTATAATGTTTTGACAGCTGTTAAAAAAGCACGGATTAATTATTCTGAAAATAACGGAACTTTCTTGCCGGGTTATGTGCCTCAAATCGGATTTTTGGGACGCGACAATTACAGCGGAGGACTTGCGCCAACATTCGGATTTGTGTTTGGAAGCCAGATTGACATCAGGCAAAGGGCTGTTGAAAATGGCTGGTTATTGTCTAGAGATATCAACGATCCTTATTTCAACAGAACCTTCAGTCAAACGCATTTTAACAAACTGGATGCAACCGTTACCGTTGAGCCGTCAAAAACTTTAGACATTGAGTTTAGGGGAACTAAAACGTATACCAAAAACACCTCTCAACAATTGGATGTGGTGAACAACATATTAAACACAAATTCGCCAATTACCCAATATGGGAATTTTAGCATAAGCCACAATATGATAAAAACCTCATTCAATAACAGTGATGTCACTTTTGAAGAATTTAAAAACAACAGGGCCATTATAGCGCAACGACTTGCGACAAACACAGGGCAATCGATCAGCGGTTATGGTGAAACAAGCGAACAGGTAATGCTTCCGGCATTTGTGGCTGCCTATTCCGGTAAAGATGCTGCTAACGTAAATTTAGACGCTTTTAGGGAAGTGCCAATTCCAAGTTGGAAATTAACCTACAAGGGATTGATGCAAATGGCCTGGTTTAAGGAACATTTCAGAAGCTTTTTGGTTACCCACAGCTATAATTCCTTATATTCTATCACAAGTTTCAGCAATAATTTGGCTTACAATAATAACAATCCTTACGCAGAAACCGATATTGCAGGCAATTACATCAACAAAACCATCTTCTCAAATGTTAATTTACTGGAAGAATTTTCTCCATTGATAAAAGTTGATGTGAAAATGAAAAATTCCGTATCTTTCAGCGGTCGAATAAACAAGGACAGAGGGCTTACTTTAAACTTTAACAACAACACAATTACCCAAATAAAAGGTACGGAATATGTGGTTGGATTGGGGTACAGACTTAAAGATTTGGGCATGAACTTTAAGTTTGGAGGCGAAGTGACAAAACTAAAAGGAGATCTCGATCTAAGGGCAGATGTTTCTTTAAGAGACAATGAAACAATTATTAGAGCTATTGATAAAGACAACGATCAAGTAACGGGCGGACAACGTTTATTGTCCTTGAAATTCTTTGCAGATTACGCGGTAAGTAAAAATTTAACAACCTCTTTTTACTTCGACCAAAGTTCTTCTCAATACGCAATTTCAACAACTTTCCCAAGACAATCTATAAGCTCGGGATTAAGCGTCAGGTATATATTTGGTAATTAAACAATAAAATAAACAGTAAATTAAATAATAAAAATAATGAAAATTCCAGCAGATTTAAAATACACTAAAGACCACGAATGGATTAAAATTGAAGGCAATATAGCCACAGTTGGCATTACGCATTTTGCGCAGAGCGAATTGGGCGATATCGTTTATGTTGATGTTGATACTTTAAACGAAACGATTGAGAAAGAAGAAGTCTTTGGATCGGTGGAGGCCGTAAAAACAGTTTCAGATTTATTTATGCCAATTTCGGGTGAAATCGTTGAGTTTAACGAAACTTTAGGTGATGAACCAGAAAAAGTAAACAAAGACCCTTACGGAGAAGGATGGATGATTAAAATAGCCATTTCAGATGCTTCTCAAATAGAAGAATTATTATCGGCAAAAGAATACGGAGAACTGATTGGGGCGTAATTATTTCTTTTACATTGCCTTATTCTTAACAATTGCAATTGCTGTTGGAAGTTTAATTTCTCTTAAAAGCGGATTGGGAATTGGCGTGCAAATTTCAGATAAAATATTGCACGCTTTTGGTTATTTTATGTTGACATTAAGTTGGTTACTGGCTTATAACGTAAAATCCAATCCGATGAAATCGAGCCTGCTTATTGCTTCGGCAGTTTTTATTTATGGCATAATTATTGAGATTTTACAAGGAGCATTAACCGATTACCGGCAAGCAGATTTATACGATGTATTTGCCAATTTTACGGGTATTGTTGTTGCAATTATGTTTTTTGTCCTTGTTTTAAAAAAAAATTAATATCATTTAAAAAATATACTTGTATAATATATTTAAATTATTAAATTAGCAACCTATAAAAATTTTACAGATGCAAGTCAAAAAAAATCCAAAAGCGAATTTAGAGACCTACACCAAATTGTTTATGCAGTTAGGTTTGGTATTAGCACTTTTAGTGGTGTATTTAGCCATTGAAAAGAAGACGTATGATAGAGTTATCGCTGAACTTGGTCCGGCAAGCTACAATGCCGAAGATGAAGAGCAAACTATCGAAATTGAGCAGGTTAAGCCGCCAGAACAACAAGCGCCACCGCCTCCGGCACCTGATAAAATTGAAATTGTTGAAGATGAAAAGGAAGTTGAAGAGACGGTAATTAAATCAACCGAGTCAAACGAAAAAACAGCTGTTGAAGTTAAGAAAATTGTTGAGGTAAGCATAGATGAAGATATCATGGAAGATGTACCTTTTGCAATTATTGAAGACGTTCCGGTATATCCAGGATGTAAAGGCTCAAAAGCAGAATTAAAGGAATGTTTGCAAGATAAAATTTCTAAACACGTGAATTCTAAATTTAATGCCGATTTGGCATCGGAATTGGGATTAACGCCTGGTATTAAAAAGATATTTGTGATGTTTAAAATTGATAAAACAGGTGAGATTACTGATATTCAAGCAAGAGCGCCTCACAAAAGATTGGAAGCTGAAGCAATTAGAGTAGTGCAATCATTGCCTAAAATGATTCCGGGAAAACAACGTGGCCGTCCGGTTGGTGTAAAATACAGTTTACCAATTGCATTTAAAGTTGAGTAAATAATTTTAAAAATTATATAAAAATACTGCTTCCACTGGAAGCAGTATTTTTTTTGCTTCAATTTCAAAAGCGTATTTTCTTATTAAAAAAACGGTAAATTTACCATAAATACACAATAGATGGAATTTAACAATATTCTTTTACGAAAAGGATACGTCAAAATAAAACTCAAAAAGATCAACACCAATCATTTTGAACTTAAAGCAAAATTAAACAATGTAAAAGGCCGTTTTATTTTAGATACCGGCGCTTCAAACTCGTGTATCGATATTAATCTGGCCGAAAAATTTAAATTGGAAGTGAAAGATTCCGACACAAAAGCTGCAGGCGCAGGTGCCATTGGAATGGAAACAAAAATTTCTTCTAAAAACAATATTGAAATTAACCAGTGGAAATACCAAAATTTCACAGTAGTATTACTCGATTTAACCCACGTAAACACAGCATTAACAGAACATCATGCAGAAGCTGTTGACGGCATTATAGGTGCCGACATTTTAGAAAAGGGAAAAGCCATCATTAATTATGAAAAGAAAAGCTTGTACTTAAAAAAATTGGTGTTTAAGTTTTAGTTTTTATGGGTGTTAATAATCCAAGTTATTCTTCCTCCTGCGTAAAATAAGTTTTGATTTATGCCATTGGTCACTGAGATATCTAATAGTAACTTATCGGTTTAATTATAGCCACCTCCTATATTTAAGTTGTGGGACATTATTTTTTTATGGTGAAAATCACCAAAATTTTCAATAAAAAAATGGAGTTTTGATGTCATTAAGTACGAAATATTTGCAATGTAAAAATAAGAAGATGCGTTATCGGATTGCTGAACGTGTCCAATGTTGTAATTGAGTGTTAATTTTTCTGAGATTTTATTTGCAAAATTAAGGGAAACAATGCTTCCAGTATTTTCAAATACAAATTTATGGTCTGTTGGCAGTAAGGCCCTGACCATTATTGAGGCTTCCGGAAGTAATTTTTTTTCTTTCCACAGATCAACTGAAAATCCGAACTGAAGATCACCTAACTTATTTAATGATTGTGTTAAATGGTCATTTTCCCATAATTGCTCCTTGATAATTGGAATGTTTATTTGTAGTTCAAACCCATTAAATAATCCGTATCGAAATAGGGTATTTGGGATACTCCAAGAGGTGGTTTTCTCAGAACCAACTTTTTGTATGGAATAAGCTGATTCAATTTCTATTTGTAATATGTTTTTAGGTATCGCGGCAGATGGCTCAACTGTTTGAGATTGTAAGCTGTTTTGAATAGTAAACAATGCGAAGATGGCATAAATTAATTTATTCATTCATTGAGATTTGATGAAAAACTATCTACAAATTTATTTATAATGAGTCTAAATAAAGATGATTTTTATCATCAGAGATAAAAAAACCCAAACAATTTTGCTTGGGTTTTTAATATGGTATGAAGAGATTTGGTTTATAATTCCAATGCTTTTTTAGGATTGTTATCCATTAAAATTTCAATTGGGTTTTCCAGAGCTTCTTTAACGGCAACCAAGAATCCAACAGATTCTCTTCCGTCAATAACTCTATGGTCGTAAGATAAGGCAACATACATAATTGGCCTGATCACCACTTCGCCTTTAACGGCAACCGGTCTTTCAACAATATTGTGCATTCCTAAAATTCCGCTTTGAGGTGGATTTATGATTGGCGTTGACAACATAGAACCAAAAACGCCGCCGTTGGTAATGGTAAATGTGCCGCCGGTCATTTCATCAACCGTTATTTGTCCGTCTCTTGCTCTTAAAGCCAAACGTTTTACTTCGTTTTCCACGCCCCTGAAAGAAAGGTTTTCCGCATTTCTGATGACCGGAACCATCAATCCTTTCGGACCTGAAACCGCAATCGAGATATCCACAAAATCGTGTAAAATTTTATAATCGCCATCCAACATAGAATTCACGTCGGGAAACAATTTTAAAGCTCTTACAACCGCCAAAGTGAAGAAACTCATAAATCCTAGACCAACATTGTGTTTCTCTTTAAATGCGTCTTTAAAGTCGTTTCTCAAGTCGAAAATAGGTTTCATATCCACTTCATTAAAAGTGGTTAGCATGGCAGTTTCATTTTTTACCGCAACCAAACGTTCGGCCACTTTTCTGCGAAGCATAGAAAGTTTTGTGCGCTCACTGCTCCGTGAACCGCCGGCTGGCGTTCCCATACTTGGCACAGCGTTTACGGCATCGTCTTTTGTGATTCTGCCATCTTTCCCTGTTCCGATGATTTCCGAAGCCGCAATTCCTTTTTCGGTCAATATTTTCTTGGCTGCAGGTGAAGCTGCGCCGCTTGCGTATGTTTTTTCAACAACACTTGCTGCAACAGGTTTTTCAACTTGCTTTTCTTCAATCTTTTCTGAAGTTTTTTCACTGCCAGCTGCTTTTTCATCGCCAACAGGCTTTTTCCCATCCAAATCGATCAGGCAAACAACAGAACCAACTCTTACTGTATCGCCTTCTTCGGCCTTCAGTGTGATAATGCCGCTTTCTTCCGCAGGCAATTCAAGGGTTGCTTTGTCGGAATCCACTTCAGCAATGGGCTGGTCTTTTTCAACATAATCGCCATCTTTTACAAGCCAAGCTGCAATTTCTACTTCTGTGATAGATTCTCCCGGAGAGGGAACTTTCATTTCTAAAATCATCTCTTTAATTTTTTTTATCTTTTTTCTGCCTTAAATCTCTTCCGAAGAAAAGAACTTAAAGATTATTTTATTTATTATTTTCAAAAACTTTATCAATCACACGTTGGTGTCTTCGTTTAAATCTTGCTGAAGAACCTGCTGCGGGAACGGCGTGAAAAGCTTGTGACGCCACTTCCAGATTTACCAGCCTGAAACGTTGCAGCATAAAACTCCAAGCGCCCATATTTTCTGGTTCTTCTTGTGCCCAAACGTATTTTTCAACATTTGGATAACTGTCGATTACCTGTTGTAATTTTTCCAGATGTAACGGAAAAAGTTGTTCAATTCTTACCAATGCAACATCATTTCTATCCAAAGAAGTGCGCTCGGCCAATAAATCGTAATAAAATTTACCGGTGCAAAACACCAATTTGGTCACATTTTTTTTGTCGATTGTATCATCAATCACCTCCTGAAAACTTCCTTTGGAGAATTCATCCAATGAAGAAGTGGCAGCCGGATGGCGAAGCAAACTTTTAGGCGTAAACACGATAAGCGGTTTACGGTAATCGCGTTTCATTTGACGGCGCAACAGATGGAAAAAATTTGCGGGCGTTGTGCAATCGGCCAAAATCATATTGTCTATGGCACACAATTGCAGAAAGCGTTCCATACGTGCCGATGAATGTTCAGATCCTTGTCCTTCATAGCCGTGCGGCAACAATATCACAATTCCGTTTTGCAATTTCCATTTGTCTTCGGCGGCCGACATATATTGGTCGAAAATAATTTGGGCGCCATTCGCAAAATCTCCGAACTGCGCTTCCCAAATGGTCAATGTGTTGGGATTTGCCATAGCATAACCATAATCAAAACCAAGTACGCCATATTCGGACAATAAGGAATTGTATATGTTCATTTTTCCCTGATTTTCACCAATCATATTTAGCAAATTGATGCGTTCTTCAGAAATTTCATCTCGTAAAATAGCGTGACGGTGGCTAAATGTTCCGCGTTCCACATCCTGGCCGGAAATACGAATATCGAATCCTTCCTGAAGCAAGGTTCCGTAGGCCAATGTTTCGCCCATTCCCCAATCTATCTTGTCATTTTCAAAAACCATCTGATGCCTGTCTTGCAAAATCTTTTCAGCTTTTCTCAAAAATTTAATGCCTTTTGGAACGGTTGAAACAATTTTGGCGATGTCTTTCAGTTTCGATTTTGGGTAAGCGGTTTTTTCAGAAATTAACATCGCTTCTAAACCTCTTCGGGTAAAATCTACCCAGGTTTCTTGCATAAATTCTCTAACTTTTGAAGTTTCAACCTCTTTTGAATTCAGGTATTCTTCTTCCAACAAGTCTTTAAATTCGGCAATAATTTTATTTAAATATGCATCATCAATAACACCTTCGGCAATCAGTTTTTGAGCATAAATATCTCTCGGATTTGGGTGTTTTGAAATGGCTTTGTATAATTTTGGCTGCGTAAATCGCGGCTCATCGCCTTCGTTATGTCCGTATTTTCGGTAACCGAGCAAATCAATAAAAATATCCCTTTTGAACTGCATTCTAAAGATCATGGCAATTTCTATGGCGTGGGTAACTGCTTCCACATCATCGGCATTTACGTGCAATACAGGCGACAAAGTTATTTTTGCAACATCTGTACAATAGGTGCTGGAACGCGCATCCAAATAATTTGTGGTAAATCCTATTTGATTGTTCACCACAATATGAATGGTTCCGCCAGTTGAATAACCAGCCAATTGGCTCATCTGGATCACTTCATAAACAACGCCTTGCGCTGCGATTGCGGCATCACCGTGAACAATAATCGGAAGCAATTTTGAATCGTCTCCGTTGTAATCTTTGTCTATTTTTGCGCGGGAAATCCCTTGCACTATGGGCCCAACAGTTTCCAAATGTGAAGGATTCGGAACCAAATTCATGGTAAGTTCGGTACCGGTTTTTAAGGTTTTTCGCGTTGTTAATCCCAAATGGTATTTAACATCGCCATCAATGTCTTCATCTTCAAAGTCTTTGCCTTCAAATTCGCTGAATAAATCGCGGATCGGTTTTCTGAAAATATTTATAAGCGTGTTTAAGCGCCCTCTGTGCGCCATTCCCAAAACAAATTCCTTAACGCCAAAATTTTCTGCTGCAAGTCGAATCACCGCGCCAATAGCCGGAATTAAAGTTTCGCCGCCTTCCAATGAAAAACGTTTTTGGCCCACATATTTGGTTTGCAAAAAGTTTTCAAAAGTCACCGCCTGATTCAGCTTTTGTAAAACATATTTTTTAGTTTCGGGCGTGTAGTTGGGAT
>JAUSOJ010000129.1 GCA_030656195.1 Lutibacter sp. | reverse complement strand
TTTCATTTTTTATTTATTTTAATTGATGAAAAATTTATAGGTGTTAAGGTTGTAAATTTCATCATTTTTAGATGGAATCTTGTTACACAACTCTTATAAAAAGTTACAAGATTCACACTTTTGGGCATATAAAATGAACTATGGAAAGCAATAAAAAATTATAAATGCAATTAATTATTAATAATTTTGATGATTTTAAAGAGCATATTAAAGGGTGCCATTTAAGCCTAAAAACACTTCCGAATTTGGTTTCTGGATAAAGTAATTATTTTAATTGATCGCCATAATAAAAATTGGCTGGCAATCCGCCGGTATGCCAAAAAAGGATGTTTGCGTTTGTAGGGATTTTGTGTTTTTTTAAATAATCTAACATGGCATAAAAGGCGCGTCCCGTATAAACCGGATCTAAAATGATTCCTTCATTTTGTGCCAATTCTTTAATGGCTTCTGTTTCGTTTTTGGTGATAACGCCATAGCCGGATTCATTATAATCATTATTGATTTTTACATCCACAAGCGTGTATTCTTTTTTAATATTGAGAAGTGATTTCCCCTCATTAACAATGTTAAGAACAGCTTCTTCAAGGCTTAAACCCTGAGTTTCGCTTTTGTCAATTCCAACAGGAATCAAATTGATGTTTAAATGGTAAAAATCATTTCCCAAAGTCAATCCGGCTTGTGTGCCGCCAGAACTTGAAGCAAAAAACAGATAATCAATTTTAAGGTTTTGTGCAGATAGCTGTGATTTTAATTCTTTCATGGCATTTACAAATCCAAGCGCTCCTGTAAGATTTGATCCGCCATAAGGAACAATAAAAGGCTTTTTTCCTTCCAATTCCAGTTTTTGTTTTAAACGGTCAATATCTTCTCCTTTTCTGTGTTCTCCGGTAAAATGAATTTGAGCGCCCAGTAAATGAGACAACAATAAATTGCCGTTAAATTTTTCGGGTTCATTTCCGCCTAGCAGCAAATGACATTTAAGTTTTGCAATGGCACAAGCGGCCGCTGTTTGCCTGCAATGGTTAGATTGTTGTGCGCCGGCAGTGATAATGGTATCGCAATCATGATCCAAAGCTTCCTGAATTAAATATTCAAGTTTTCTGGTTTTATTTCCGCCTGATGCAAGTCCGGTTTGGTCATCGCGTTTGATGTAAATGTTATAAGGAGCGTATTTATCAGAAAGATTTTTTAGTTGATGCAGTGGTGTAGGGAAAAAACCCAAATCAAATTTATGGTCGAGAATCATTGTTTTTATATCTTTTTGCGCCTTATATTAATTTTTAGGTAAAATTGAGATCGATTTTTCTAATGTCTAAACCCCTTTACATCTATATTGATATTTTTCAATTTCTCTTTCAAAGCTTCATATTCTTTTTCTGAAATCACATTGCGCTCTTTTAGAAAGTTGAGGTTTTCTATTTGTTTTTCAATAGGTAAATCTATATCAATTATGGCATACTTTTCTTTCAAATAAGTGAAGGTTTTTGTTTTGAGTGTTTCAAGAAATTCATCCATAGCTTCTTTACTCGGATTTTTGTCGTAAAAATCAATTAAATAACCGCTTAATGTGGTGATGTACAACATATATTTTCTGCTTAAAATAGTCAGCAATAAGAAAATTATGAAAAGCAATCCGGAGAAAAATACCAGTACCATATAAACTGCAAAAGGAATTTGAAGAATATCAAAAAAAGACAGACTAAAAATTAATCCGAAAGCAATTGTAATCCAGAGAAAAAGTCTGCTGGTTTTGGTTTCCCTTGTAATGGCATCGGGGATAATTTCATCATAAGAAATAAAAATTTCTTTGGCGTTTAAAAAATTCCCTGAATAAAAAGTGATTCCGTCAATTTCAAATTCAACTCTTTTAGTGTTAAAGAATCTTTTTTGTTTAAATTCTTCCATTTTATATAGTTTTTGTTGATAATTTTTTTACTCATAAATCAGTTTTCATAAATGCGCAGCCTGTTTTTTATTGAAATTAATTCATTTTCAAGTTCATCTATTTTTTGCAATAAATTAAAAGCAATATCAATTCCTTCAATATTGATATTCAAATCAAGGTGCATCCGTATCATTTTTTCAATATCGTTTATTTTATCATGATGA
>JAUSOJ010000123.1 GCA_030656195.1 Lutibacter sp. | reverse complement strand
GCGAAGAACTTTCGGTTTGGGATTGTTGTTTCTGAATGGAATCCAGACATTACCGAAAACTTGTATCTGGGCGCTGAACAAGCCTTGCTTGAAAACGGAACGCTAAAAGAAAACATTGTTCGCTGGAACGTTCCCGGAAGTTTTGAGCTTATTTTTGGCTGTAAACATATGCTGGAAACAGAAGATGTAAATGCCGTTATCGCCATTGGAAATGTAATTCAGGGAGAAACAAAACATTTCGATTTTGTTTGTGAAGGCGTTACACAAGGCATTAAAGACCTGAACATTAAATACGATGTTCCTGTTATTTTTTGTTTGCTGACCGACAATACCAAACAACAATCCATCGACCGTTCCGGAGGAAAACATGGCAACAAAGGCGTTGAATGTGCCATTGCGGCCATAAAAATGGCTGCGTTAACAACGATTTAACACGCAAATTATCCACAAAACTTGACCACCTCTTTTTAATTCAGTAATTTTGATTTTTACTGATTAATTTAATTTTATGTTTGGTAAATTATTTAAGCCTAGCTCGCATTATGTTTTTAATTATAAGCCTCGTTATTATGATGAGCGTAAGGAACGTTTGCGAAATTTGGAAAAAAAATATCACAATCCAGACGGGACCGATACCGAATTTTCTAAAATTAGCCTGACAAAAAATAATTTAAGAAACGATTGGGTAAAAAATAAAAGAAGTGCTACAGACCGGTCCACAAACTTAAGACTGGCCATAATTATCGCTATTTTAGTGGGCATTTCTGCCTATATTTTAGGATTACATACCTTATTTTAATGCCCGATATCATACAGTTATTACCCGATCACGTTGCAAATCAAATTGCGGCAGGTGAAGTCGTACAAAGACCCGCATCTGTTGTAAAAGAGTTGATGGAAAACGCCATTGATGCAGAAGCCACCAACATAAAACTGATTGTTAGGGAAGCCGGAAAAACACTTATTCAGGTTATTGATAACGGCAAAGGAATGAGCCAAACCGATGCGCGTTTGAGCTTTGAACGACACGCCACTTCAAAAATAAAAAAGGCTGAAGATTTATTCAATCTGCACACCAAAGGATTTCGGGGCGAAGCTTTGGCTTCCATTGCCGCCATTGCGCACGTGGAGTTGCGGACAAAACAAGAAGAACAGCAGCTGGGTTCGTGCTTAAAGATTGAAGGAAGCACTTTGATATCTCAAGAAAACATTTCAACGCCCACAGGAACATCCGTTGCAGTGAAAAATTTGTTTTACAACATTCCTGCCCGAAGAAATTTCTTAAAATCGAACACCATTGAAACACGTCATATTGTGAACGAATTTCAACGCGTGGCCTTGGCGCATCCAAACATTGCATTTTCGTTTTATCACAATGAAAATGAAGTTTATAATTTAGCCACCGGCAATTTACGCCAACGCATTGTGGCTATTTTGGGCAAAAAAACAAATGAAAAATTGGTGCCTATTCATGAGATTACTGATTTGGTGGAAATTAAAGGTTTTGTCACCAAACCAGAATTTGCGAAAAGAAAAAGAGACGAGCAATTCTTTTTTGTGAACGATCGTTTTATAAAAAATTCCTATCTGAATCACGCCGTTTCAAGCGCTTTTGAGAACTTATTGTCGGGTGGCCATTATCCAACCTACTTTTTATATTTAACCGTGCCAACCAACAGCATCGACATCAATATTCATCCGACCAAAACGGAAATAAAATTTGATGACGAGAAAACGCTTTACGCCATTTTGCGGTCTGCCGTAAAACATAGCTTGGGACAATACAATGTTGGGCCTATTCTGGATTTTGACCGTGATGCAACGCTTGACACGCCGTATCATTTAAAAGATAAAAGTTTGCCAAATCCAAGGGTGACGGTGAATCAGGATTTTAATCCATTTAAATCCGAAGAACAAAAATCCATTCAATTTCCTTATCACAGAGAAAAAAACAGGGAATGGGAAAGTTTGTATAACGGACTCGACAGCACTGGCATCGATTTTAAATCGGAAACCGTTGATTCCGGTTTGTTTTCAGAAGAAAAAGAGAACAGCAAAACCTATCAGGTCCATAAAAAATACATCGTCAGCAGCATTAAATCGGGTATTGTTTATATCAATCAGCAATTGGCGCACCAACGCATTTTATACGAAGAATTTTTAGCAAATATCACCGTTAAAGATGCTATGAGCCAACAGTTGCTGTTTCCTTTGGAATTATCGTTCAACAAAACAGATATCGTCTTGATCAAAGAGATAAAAACCGAATTGGAAAGCATCGGTTTTTTGTTTGGCGAAATTTCAAACGACACGCTGGTGGTGATGGGAATGCCGGTAAATATTATTGAAAGCCAAATTCCGAGCATTATTGAGCATTTGCTGGAAGACATCAAAAATGACATTCCAAACACAAGTTTTAGTCAGGTTGATATTATGGCAAAAAGCCTGTCGAAAAGTTTGGCGATAAAAACAGGCACAAAACTTGACCTAAAAGAGCAAGAAGATATTGTAAATAAACTATTTTTGTGCAAACAACCGGATAGTTCGCCATTTGGAAAAAGGACGTTTGTAACAGTAAATATTGATGAAATCGATAAAAAATTTAACAATTAACCGTTGTTAGTGAGATAATTATGGGAAGAATGACCGAAGCCGTTAAACATATAATCATTTTAAATGTTATATTGTTTTTAGCGCCACAATTAATGCCAGCTTTAAATTTGCAAAATTTATTTGCGCTGTATTTTCCCGAAAACGAAAAATTCGGGTTTTGGCAATTTTTAACGCATATGTTTATGCACGG
>JAUSOJ010000120.1 GCA_030656195.1 Lutibacter sp. | reverse complement strand
TCGTGCCAATGACAATTTATCAGCAGAAAAGAACACGCGTAAAAAAGAGTTTGCGAATTGATTAAAAACATTTTAAAATTTGCTGAAACTACGCTATAATTTTACTGGAAGATTATTGGATTTGACAACAAATTTGGGTAAATTAATTTAAAAATACTTGGATGCTATTTTAGTTCTTCTTAAAATTGCGGATATGGAAGAAAAATCATTAAAGATCTACAAGTCGCTTTTTTATATGAATTTAGATTCTCTAAAAAATTTAATTCAGGAGGAAAGCGATTTACACTTAATTTTTCCGATCCCCAAAGAGATTACGTTTATGGAATACTCCGTAAAACTGACTGTTTTCGATATTTTAAGAATGAAAATTGATATTTGGGCTCGGGTTAAATCTCAAAACGAATTAAAATTATTAACCGGTTTTTTGCCGGACAATATTTATAAAAAAGCCATCGCATGCAAGGAAATTTTAGATACAAAATTCCCCGATTTTAAGACTGATTTTGAGTATGTTAAGCATCGTGATTTGATGCTTGATTTTTATGCCAATAAAAATTATATTGAAGAAGAAGCTTTTGACGATTATATAAATCAGGGATTTGAAAGTTTAGACTTGGAATTGGTAAATGCGGCTGTTGCAAGAAATGAAACCTTGGTTATTGATTTGTTAAAAAAAGGCGCTGATCCTGCAATCAACATATTTAACAGTGCAGCAATGATTGATTTAATGGATTATTTAGTGCATAAAGAACATTATTATTTTATGGAATATCATAAGCATTTAATGGGCGATTTTAATGAATATGAATATTTTGACACGTTTAAAAGTTTATCCCATTTATACGCTGCGGCAAGCACTTGCAAAATGTTGCTGCTTATTGATTTTTACAAATTGGGTGAATAAGTATTGACTATGATTTTTTTTGATTTAGTTCTTTTGTAAAAAGTTATTTGTTAAATGTTATGAGTTCATTTAAAAATAATTGTGTATTTAAATTAGAACCTGCGTTAGGGGTTGCCCTTCGACTCCGCTCAGGGTAAACACATCCTTTTTGCGCTTTTTCAGCGAAAAAAGTTTGGAACGAAAAACCCGACTCGCCAGCTGGCGGGGAACGCCCAAATTATAAATTTTTTTAAAATTATAGATTTTGGCAATTTGTATTTTTAACGAAACTTTCGCATTTTTTTTGATGGATCACTTTCTGATTGTAATCTGTTCAAAAATAGCTGTTTAGCCAGATAAACTTTATTGTTTTTATACTTTAATTTATTGACAATCAATATTTTAGAATCACAATTGCTAGGGTTTTTTCAAACAAAGTTTAATCGTTATATTTGTTGATTATTAACAAATCAAAAAAAATCAAAATTATGGGAATATTTATTGTTTTAGGAATTGTTGTTGTGCTGGCTATTTGGTTGATGGCAATTTACAACGGCCTGGTGGGTTTTAGAAACAACCGGGAAAATGCTTTTGCCGATATTGACGTGCAATTAAAACAACGTCACGATTTAATTCCGCAACTTTTGGGCGCGGTTAAAGGTTATATGGAACACGAAAGAGGAACTTTGGAAGCCATTACCAACGCTAGATCCAGAGCTATGAGTGCCGGTACCATCAACGAAAAAATTGCTGCCGAACAGGATTTGGGCGCTGCTTTGAAAGGATTGAGCATTCAGGTTGAAGCATATCCGGACTTAAAAGCTAGCCAGAATTTTATGCAATTACAAACTGAAATATCTGACATTGAAAACAAATTGGCTGCCGTTAGACGTTACTTTAACGCCGCAACAAAAGAACTTAATATTGCCGTTCAAAAATTTCCAAACAATATTTTTGCTGGAATGTTTGGCTTTAAAACCGAACCAATGTTTGATTTGGGCGTTGCCGGAAGAGAACAAATGGACGTTGCTCCTGAAGTTAAATTTTAAGCGGTGGCATTTGTAGGAATTCAAACTCAAATAAAAAGAAACAACAGAAAATCTGTTCTTTTATTAATTGCTTTTCCATTATTGGTTTTGGCAGCGGTATTTGCCGTGGTTTATTTTACCACGTATGACGCGTACGGAAATCCGAGCCCCGAGTTGGCAACCGACATGTTTTTGCAGGCGATTCCTTTTGTAACCACCGTTGTTTTGGTGTGGTTTCTGATCGCATATTTCGCGCACGGAAAAATGATTGCCATGGCAACCGGCTCAAAACCGTTGGAACGCAAAGAAAATATGCGGGTTTACAATTTGGTTGAAAATCTTTGCATGAGCGTGGGGATGAAAATGCCCGCAGTTAACATTATTGAAAGTGATGCTTTAAACGCTTTTGCCAGTGGTTTGCAAGAAAAAAATTACACGGTTACCCTAACGCGCGGGATTATTGAAAAGCTTAACGACGATGAGCTGGAAGGCGTAATTGCCCACGAATTGATGCACATTCGCAACAAGGATGTGCGGTTGTTGGTGGTTACCATTGTTTTTGTGGGTATTTTTTCTTTCGTGGTTCAAATTGCATTCCGCAGTTTTTTATATGGCGGAATGGGAGGCAGACGAGACAATAAAGATTCA
>JAUSOJ010000117.1 GCA_030656195.1 Lutibacter sp. | reverse complement strand
TACAAAAACCAATAGTGTTTTGCCTTTGGTGTTTAAAATAAACTTATTAAAAGAGCAAATATCGTTGATAAATTAACGGGTCATTATGCTAAAAAAAGCGCTATATTTAGCAAATTTTTTACAAAAATTGCCAATGAATATGCAACATTGCCTTTCAAAATAAACAGATTCTCCATCACAAAAAACGCAAAGGAACATTTATGTAGCGGCGATTTGCAAGACAGTAATTTCACCATTTAATACAATAAATTTAAATTAATGAGTTAATTACTTATACAAAAGAAAAAATTATGAATATTGATGCCCAATTTTTATTCGACACGCAGTTAATCGCTGAAGTTGAAAACCTGATAAAAAATTCCAAAAATGAATTATTGCTCATTTCTCCGTTCATTGATTTTGACAAAAGAATACAAGATGCCTTAGCTGAAAAAATAAATAAAACCGATTTTAAACTGAAGGTGCTGTTTGGGAAAAATGAAAACAATATTTATAAAAGCATTAAAAAGGACAGTTTGGCTTTTTTGAAAAAATTTCCTGACATTGAAATTAGGTACAATGAAAGTCTTCACGCAAAATTCTTTTTAAATGACACCCATTTTATATTGACAAGCCTAAATCTTTACGACTTCTCTTTGGCAAAAAACATTGAATCGGGAATATTGGTTCAACATACCGCAAGAGGGCTTTTTGGAAAGGCTATGGATGGCGCAAACACCTTGATTTCGGAAGGTGTTTCATCAGTAAAATCGAATGTTTTGGGCATTGAAAATAATGAGGAAGACCCAATCTTAAAATTCTATCAAATTTTTGAGGGTTCAGAATTAAAATTTAAAGCAGAACCTGTTTTAAAGAATAAAAAAGGACTTTTCAGCGGCATTGTTGGCGCTAAAGAAATTGACACTATAACAATCGTAAAAGATGAACTTACTGTTTTTTTCAGCCCAATTGCCGAAATTATGAAGCCTGCCGAGAATTTTTCAGACACCTCCAATAGATTAATCCATACTTTGGAAGAAAATGTGAGGATTCCTGAAAACAATTCAGAAATTATAGAACGAAAAAAAATTTCCGCCTCAAAAATCGCAGATCTAATAGGAATTGACCAGGCGCATTTTATTGCTATGATGGAAAGAGAAGGGTATATCAGGGATTATAAGATCACCGATTTTGGCAAGGCAAATGGCTTGGAATTAAAAAACGAACTGGGAAGAGATTATATTGCTTATCCACAAGATTTAGAAGCAATTAAAAAATATATGCGTTAAGAATATATTGCCTAAATCATTGGCAACTATTTAAAAAACGAGTCCATAGATTAATTTGGGTAATTTTTCTAATCCATCGTTGTGGTTATTAACCTAAATATGTTTTGAGAATTTTACATCTCGATAAACTTTTTAATCGCCTCAACGATTTTTCCTTAATTTGACGAACTCGTTCACGTGTTAAATGGAGTGCTTTTGCTATTTCTTCAAGTGTCATAATATGTTCATCTCCCAATCCAAAGTATAACTGAACAACATCCGCTTCTCTTGGCGTTAGCGTTTGCAGTGCGCGTTTAATTTCAATTTTCAAAGATTCACGCAATAATTCTTTATCAGGATTTGGAAAATTTTTGATATTTAATACATCATAAAGATTTGAATTTTCACCTTCAATTAATGGCGCATCCAAAGAAATATGATGCCCCGCATTTTTAATGGATTTTTGAACTTCACCCAAAGGTATCTTTAACTTTTCTGAAATTTCTTCCATGGAAGGAGGCCGCTCATTTTCCTGCTCTAAAAATGCATACATTCTGTTAATTTTATTAATCGCGCCAATTTTATTTAATGGCAAACGAACAATGCGAGATTGGTCTGATAAC
>JAUSOJ010000094.1 GCA_030656195.1 Lutibacter sp. | reverse complement strand
TTTCCATTTCCACAGCTTGTGGCTAAATTTGAAATAAAAATCAATACAATTAAGTAATAAAAAGTTTTCATAAGTAAAATTTTAGTTTAATTTATTTGTTTAATGTTTGATGCAAAGAAATTGCATTGAATTAAACAGAAGGTTACTTAGAAGTTATAAAAAAGTGATATAAGGGTAAAGTTAATGTTAAGCGGAATTCAATTAATTAACCTGTGAAATATCGGCATTCAACTTCAACGCTTTTAATTTTTGGGTAATGGATATCGTATTTCCGGCAACAACGGCAACATCGCGCAATTCAATGGTTGCATAGCCCAAAAACGCAACTTCCAACGTGTATTTACCTGGTTTTAAATTGAAGGAAAAAGAACCATTTAAATCTGAATTTGTTTCAAAATCAGTATTTTTAACAGTAATTGTCGCAAACGCCAACGGCTCATGATCAACTTCATTATCCAATACAACGCCTTCAATTTTTCCGTTTTTTGGAGCATCAGCAAAGAAAGAGCTTACTTCAAAAGACTGGCTGTATAAAAAAGTGCTGGTAAAAATCAAAAAAGTAGTAACCAATAATCGCATCGCGTTCTTATTTATTTTATGAACTACAAATTAAGCCGCCCAATGTTAATTAATGGTTAATCCTAGTTTACTGTTTTATAACCTAAACGTTAAGATTATGGATCAAATGCTAACAAGTACAGCAATTTATAGCTATTGTTTTGGGTGTTCCCCGCCAGTTGGCGGGTGGGGCTTTTCGCTGCAATCTTTTTTAATTCGCCTATCGGCGAATCAAAAAAGGATTTTCACTCCAAACATGGTTCACTGAACTCCAATAAAAAATAAATAAGAGGTGAAGTAATCCCTAACGCAAATGACATTTTAACCAGAACTAAGCCAGATTTTCAAAAATAAGCCCTCAAAAAAATATAAATTATTAAGTATCTTGCGCTAAAATATTTTACAATGGGTATGAACTGGAGCCAATTATTGTCGCTCAAAAGATTTGGTGATACACAAATACGTCTGCGCAAAGACCAAGACGAAACCCGATTGGGTTTTGAAGTGGATTATGACCGAATTATTTTTTCCGATTCCTTCAGAAGTTTGCAGGATAAAACGCAGGTAGTGCCGCTTTCAAAAACCGATTTTGTGCATACGCGACTTACCCACAGTTTGGAAGTAAGCGTTGTGGCGCGTTCTTTAGGCAGAAGAGTTGGCGAACAAATCCTAAAAAACAGACCCGATTTGGTGGAACAAGGTTTTACCATGAACGATTTTGGCGCTATTGTGGCTACTGCTGCTTTGGCGCACGATATTGGAAATCCGCCTTTTGGCCATAGCGGCGAAAAAGCCATCGGAGAATATTTTAAACACGGAAACGGACAGCAATATGAAAAAAATCTTACCAAAAAACAATGGCAAGATTTGGTCGATTTTGAAGGAAACGCCAACGGTTTCAGAATTTTAACCGAAAGCAAATCCGGCATGGAAGGTGGTTTGCGACTGTCATACGCCACATTGGGCACTTTTATAAAATATCCAAAAGAGTCGCTGCCAAAAAAACCAACCACGCATGTAGCCGATAAAAAATACGGCATTTTCCAGTCGGAAGTTCCTTGTTTTGAAGACGTCGCTAATGAATTGGGACTTGCTTCAAAAAGCGGAAACTCAACTTATCACAGGCATCCTTTGGCTTATTTGGTTGAAGCCGCCGATGATATTTGTTATACCATCATCGACTTTGAAGACGGCATCAACCTTGGATTGATTGAAGAAGATTTTGCGCTCGAATATTTGATAAAACTGGTAAAAGACACCATCGACACCAAAAAATACCATCAATTGCAATTTAAAAAAGACCGTTTAAGTTACCTCCGCGCCTTGGCCATCGGAAATCTGATCAATGAAGCGGCCAATGTTTTTTTAAAGCAGGAGGAAATTATTTTAAAAGGGGAATATCCACATTCCCTATTGGATAAATGTGTTTATGAAGCACAAATAAATGACATCATTAAACTTAGCGTTGAAAAAATATATAAAAGCAGGGAAGTCATTGAAAAAGAATTGGTTGGCTATAACGTAATTGCCACGTTACTGGATGTTTTTGTATCTGCAAGCAACCGAAAATTTGAAAATTCATTGACAAATTACGATAAATTAATTTTGAACTTGTTGCCCGAAAGTCTGCAGGAACCAAAAGAAAACCTGTATTTAAGAATTTTATCCATTTGCGGTTATGTGGCAAGTTTAACCGATGGTTATGCGCTGGAATTGTTCAAAAAATTAAAGGGATAATTCATCATTTATTTATCCTTTAAAAAGAATTTTAACCTTTAACTATACTTCACTTTTCTGAGAACTCTAACCGCTTCTTTGTATTTGATGTATCCGGTTTTGTCTTCCAAATTTTTAAGCAAAAGTTCCGATTCCTTTAGCTTTATATAAGCATTCGGAATTTTATTTAAAACACAAATTAAATAATAGGTGGGCATTTCCTGAACATCTGTCAATTCAATTTCCGTTAGCGGCAAGTTCTTTTTTAGTTTTTCTAAAATAGCATTGCAACTGTTAAATACGTGATGCAATAATTTTTTATCAAACTGTGGCGGATCAAATAACAGCTCACTCACGATGTTATATTTTCCGTTTTCTTTGAAATGAATCACTGTTTTTTCCAAGGGATAATAATCGAAGGATTTTTTCAGGCCCAAATAAACAAACTCCGTAATTCGAAAGGAGTTTTTGTCGAATTCAATTTTAACGTCATCCAAAGCCGAATAAAACAAACGAACTTGCTCGTTAATCAGTTCAATATCAACGCGTGAATAAAAAGTAGCACCTTTCACCACTCTTTTTTCGCCGGCCCAGCACAGCACAATTTGCTCATTAAAAACTTTATAAGTTGGGTGATACGCTTTTTTGTGACGGTTGACAAAATCAAAAACGCCGTCTAAAGTGAGCTGAATATTGTTGCTGGCGTTTTTTTCTATGGCTTCAACAATGTCTTTGTTCGATTCTGTAATTTCAAAATTTCCCAACGTTGATAAGGAGTTGCTGCCCCTTCTGTAAAAAATGGTTCCGTTAACATATTTCCAAATATTTTTATTCAGCGAAGCAATTTTTTTTGAAGGATGAATGGTGACCAAACCAACAACTTTGTGCTTTTGCAATCGTGGAAATGGAATATTTTCGTATTGAATTTTTGGCGGATTGTTAAAATAAGAATTCATTAGATTTTGAATCTTGCTGTCGTCAAAAAAATCGACGCCTTCAATTTGGTTTGACTGATCATCAACACCAATTACGATATATGAGTTGTTTTCCGGATTCGAATTTGCCAATGCGCAAACGATTTTCAAAAATTTTGCTTTCCCCTCTTTATGTTCCAATGAAATTTTCAGCTTCTTGTCGTAAAAGCTATTTTCATCGTTGTGGGCCAACAAATTTTTTATTAAAAGTCGCTTGTTAATCATTGCTTTTACCTCATTCCCGGTTCAATATAGTGGCACTTGCCTGCGCCGTTGGATAGACTATTAAATCTTCTATGTTAACATGGTAAGGCCGCGTAACCACAAAGTAAATAATATCGGCAATGTCTTCTGGCTGCAGCGCTTTAAATCCTTTATAAACGTTTTTTGCCTTTTCTTTATCGCCCTTAAAACGAACTTCCGAAAACTCGGTTTCCACCGCGCCCGGATGAATGGCCGAAACGCGAATATTATGCTGGTTTAAATCCATTCGCATTGCTTTATTTAAAGCATTTACAGCGTATTTTGAAGCGCAATACACATTTCCGTTAGGATATACTTCTTTGCCGGCAATGGAGCCTATATTTACTACAAAGCCATCATTTCGTTCCACCATTTGGGGAAGAATTGCTCTAGACACATATAGTAAACCTTTTACGTTGATATCAATCATCGCATCCCAATCGTCCATATCTCCATCCTGAATAGCACTTAATCCGTGTGCATTTCCTGCGTTATTTATCAGAATATCAATTTTTTTAAATTCATCTGGCAGTGATGCAATGGCATTAAAAACCGCTTCTCTATTGCTTACTTCAAATTTCAAAGTAGTGACCTGGGTAACTTGGCTCAGCTCATCTTTTAATTGCTCAAGCCGATCTCCACGGCGGCCACAGAGCACCAAACGTATGTTGTTTTTTGCAAAAAGTTGCGCGGTTGCTTTTCCTATTCCTGAAGTTGCTCCTGTAATAAAAGCTGTTTTGTGGTTCATTTGTTTTGTTTTTCAAACCATAAAGGTACAAAAAAAAGCCGCCCCGATGAGGGAGCGGCTAACTCAATTGGTTATTATAAATAACCAACCAAAAATCAACTAACCAAACTTTATTTTAAATTTCTTCTAATTTCTGTTTCTCTAAATACTTTTGTTCTTGCTCTGCCTTCATCGCCTGTGGCGCTTTTTGCCAAACTTGAACTTGGTTTTAAGTACTGTATGTAACCCCTTCCGGTAAACTGATATGTTGTGCCAGAAGCTATATGATACAAACTAATCTTTCCATCATTAATAACGGTGAGCTCAAACTTTTCATTGTCCAGATTATCATAATCTAATGTTAAAATTTTTAGATTGTCATATCCTTGAACATTGGCCACCACATAATCTCCCACATAATCCCAATATATATTAGCAATAGGTGTGCCAACATTGTCTTTGGACGAATAAAATGTTGTTAAATTTTCTGGGGTGAATTTTAAAAAATTCTCATAATCAAAAGCATTTACTGTACCTGCAGCGCTTGTATAGGTTTTTTCCCAGGCGCGGTATTCCTGTAAAAAATATTCAATATTGTCATAAAAAACCTGGTCATAATTAAAAGTGGATTTTTGATATCCCAATAAATTATAGGTGACTTTATTGTAATTATCTCGTAATTTTATATTGTTTACCGACAATTGAATGACATCAAAATTGTAATATCCATCTAAGTTATGACTTATTTTTAAACTCCCGTCAAACGTATCGTAAAAACCGATTTGAATACCGTATCCATTTCCTACAGATCCAATTCCCACCAAATTGTTATTGGCATAAACTTTTCCGTTTATAAATGAGATGGTGAAGGCTTTCGATAAAAATGGAACATCTCCTGCGCCAGTCGTATTATTGTAATCTATGTACCACAAATCATTTGCTGTCACAACTTCTTCAAGTGAAACATAATAAGGTTCATCAATGCTGTTGTCAACAATACAGGAAGCGAACGACATTCCGATAACCAGCGTTCCTAAAAGTAATTTTATTGTCTTCATAATCAATCGGTATTTTGTGTTATTTCATATGAAATTCAAATTCTGTGCCAAATAAAATTTAACTACATTTATATCGATTTTAATCATCTAAATTTTAATACTTTGAGCACAAAAATTAAATGGGGAATTATTGGACTGGGCAAAATCGCCCAAAAATTTGCGAACAATTTATTGTTATTGGATACTGCTGAATTAGAGGCTGTTGCATCAAGAGATTTGGCTAAAGCCGAAGTGTTTGCGACAAATTATCGTTCAAAAAAGTTTTATGGTACTTATGAAGCATTGTTGCAGGTTAAATTTATTGATATTGTGTATATCGCAACACCACATAACAGCCATGCACAAATTGCCATTTTAGCTTTGGAACATAAAAAAGCGGTGTTGTGTGAAAAGCCTTTTGCCATAAACAAACACCAAGTTTTTAAGATGATTGAAGCCTCCAAAAATAACAATACATTTTTAATGGAAGCGCTTTGGACACGGTTTTTGCCTGCCATAAAAAAAATAAAAAACCTTGTTGAGAATGGCGAAATTGGCGAAATAAAGTATCTAAATGCCGATTTTTCCTTCAAGGCTCATCCTTCAATTCAACGTATTTACGACAAGGAATTGGGCGGTGGATCAATACTTGATATTGGCATTTATCCTATATTTTTGGCGTATTTGATCTTAGGAATGCCCGACAAGATTATAGCCAAGGCCCATTTTTTTGAATCGGGTGCCGATTCGCAAGTGTCTATTATTTTTGATTATAAAAATGCGCAGGCGGTACTTTTTAGCAGCTTTAACTCAAACTCAAAAAGAGAGGCTAAAATAAGCGGCACTTTAGGAGAAATTATAATCGACAATCCATGGAACGAAGCAAGTTCTTTTTCCTTGGTTAAAGGCAAAGAGGAAGAGAAATTTTTATTGCCGATTATGGGAACTGGCTTTGTACATCAAATTATTGAATGCAATGAATCTTTGCAAAAGAACCTCTCTGAAAGCCCTTTATGGTCACACCAAAACAGCCTGGAACTTATTACTTTATTGGATGCTGTAAGAAAAGAGATTGGTTTGGTTTATGCTGAAGATTTATAGATTTTAGTCGTGCAGTGAAAAAGGTCTTGCGGTCGTGCGGTCAAAAGAGTCGTACAGCTGAAAATTCCCTACTTTCAAAACTTCGTGCTTCGGACTTCCGGCTCCCGACTTTCAAAACTTCTGACTTCGGTCTTCGGACTCCCGACTTATTCCTCCTTCACTTCCAAAATTTTGTAATAATGGATTTTGTCTTTATAAAAATAACTCACAACAGCTTCATTGTCTTTAATTTCAAAAGGCAATTTTGAAACTGTTACTGGTGGTTTATTTCCAAATTCCTGTTTTGGATCGCTGTGTAAAATATAGTCGTGCAGTATTGTTGATGTTATAAAACTTCCCAAAAAAATGGAGTTTTTAGTGCTATCCACAAGTTTTAAGGGTGCTTTATGATTTCTGAAATACACAGTGTCTAATTGAATTTCCTTATTATTGATGGAGATTTTAATAGTAGTTTCAACCAAGTCAGGTTGCTCACCAACACTGTTTACATAAGTCGCTTCCAATACCTTAAAAGGATGTTGGTTTTGCGCTTTTACTTTTGAAGTGACACAACTAAAAAGTGCAATACTCAATGCAGTAACTAATCCTATACCTATAAATTTTTTCATCATTGGTTTGTTTTATTGTGAGTTTGCAAATTGAATGCCAAACTAAAAAAGAGTTTATCCGAAGTGGATAAACTCTTTTTACAAATTTTTATAAAATGAATTTTTGGTAGAATTCTAGTTTAGCTTCTCCTAATTATTAAGGGCTTCCGCCTTTGGGAAATTTGGCTCTCTATCGTTCGCCTAATTGTTCAAAGCCTCAGCCTTTGTAAAATTTGGCTCTCTATCGTTCGCCTAATTGTTCAAAGCCTCAGCGCCTCCAACAATTTCTAATATCTCGCTGGTGATGGCGGCCTGACGTGCTTTGTTGTACATCAATTTTAAATCATCACGCAATTCGGTTGCATTGTCGGTTGCTTTATGCATCGCTGTCATTCGAGCTCCGTGTTCTGAAGCGTAAGAATCTCTTATGGCTTTATACAACTGTGTTTTTAACGATTTCGGAATTAATTGCAATATGATTTCAGCCTTGTTTGGTTCAAAAATATAATCGGTGCTTACATTCATTTTGCCTTCAACTTCAACAAGTTCAACGGGCAAAAATTGCTCAAAAGTTAATATTTGCGTGGCTGCATTTTTAAAACGGTTGTAAACCAATTCAATTTTATCGTATTTCCCTTTGGCAAACAATTCCATAATGCTCTCCGCAATTTCGGCAACATTGTTAAAGGTTAAATCGTCGTATATTTCGTTATGTTTTTCAATAACATTAAAATTCTTCGACAAAATATCATATCCTTTCTTTCCAATTGATAAAATATCAACCTGTTTCCCTTGGTAATGGTCTTCAATATGTTTTACAGAGCCTTTAATCACAGAAGAATTAAATCCGCCACACAAACCTCTGTTTGAAGTAATCGCAACAATCAACACTTTTGAAACGGTTCTTTGTTCGGCATAAACATTTTCAATATCATCTTCCAAAGTAGCGCTTAAACTTTGTAAAAGTTCCGTTAACTTATTGGCATACGGACGCATTTGTGTAATTGCATCTTGTGCTTTTTTCAACTTTGCAGCCGATACCATTTTCATGGCACTGGTAATTTGCATGGTTGAACCAATGGATGTAATTCTGTTTCGTATTTCTTTTAAGTTTGCCATTTATTTTTGGTTTTTAGTACTGAGTATTCAGTATTGAGAGAACACTATCATCTCAATACTCAATACTAAAATCTTTTAAACGTATTTAGCTGAAATTTCTTTTGCAGCAATGGTTAAAGTATCAATAACCTCATCCGTTAATTTACCTGCTTTTAACAAATCCAAAGCATCTCTGTGTTTTGCATTCAAGTAAGCAATAAAATCGCGCTCAAATTCCTTTACTTTTTCAACAGGAACCGCTCTCAACAAGTTTTTAGAACCCGCATAAATAATGGCGATTTGGTCTTCAACTTTAAAAGGGTCACTCTGATTTTGTTTTAAGATTTCAACGTTGCGTTTTCCTTTTTCAATTACATTCAAGGTTGCTGCATCCAAATCAGATCCAAACTTTGCAAACGCTTCCAATTCACGGTATTGTGCCTGGTCTAATTTTAAAGTTCCCGCTACCTTTTTCATCGATTTAATTTGGGCATTTCCTCCAACACGAGATACCGAAATACCTACGTTGATGGCCGGACGAACACCTGAGTTAAACAAATCGGACTCCAAGAAAATTTGTCCGTCGGTAATAGAAATCACATTTGTTGGGATATATGCCGATACGTCACCTGCTTGTGTTTCAATAATTGGTAAAGCCGTTAAAGATCCGCCACCTTTTATTTTTCCAACCAATGAAGGCGGTACATCATTCATTTGCGCTGCAATCGTGTCGTTATTAATCACTTTTGCGGCACGTTCCAACAAACGGGAGTGTAAGTAAAATACGTCTCCAGGATATGCTTCACGTCCCGGTGGACGACGTAACAATAAGGAAATTTCACGGTAAGCAACTGCCTGTTTAGATAAATCATCATAAACAATTAACGCAGGACGGCCGGTATCTCTAAAATACTCTCCAATTGCAGCACCTGCCATTGGAGCGTAAACCTGCATGGAAGCAGGGTCAGAAGCGTTGGCAGCCACAATTGTGGTATAAGCCATTGCGCCTTTTTCTTCAAATAAATTTGCGATATTCGCCACTGTTGATCCTTTTTGGCCAATAGCAACATAAATACAATACACGGGAACGCCGGCATCGTAAAATTCTTTTTGATTGATGATGGTATCAATTGCAACCGTTGATTTTCCGGTTTGACGGTCACCAATAATAAGCTCACGTTGTCCTCTGCCAACCGGAATCATAGCGTCAACCGCTTTAATTCCTGTTTGCAATGGTTCGGTCACAGGCTCACGGTAAATAACACCCGGCGCTTTACGCTCTAAAGGCATTTCAAAAGTTTCGCCTTGAATTGGCCCTTTTCCGTCGATTGGATTTCCAAGTGTGTTTACAACACGGCCAACGATGCCTTCACCCACTTTTAATGAAGCAATTCTTTCGGTACGTTTTACAATTGACCCTTCTTTAATTGCTCTTGAATGACCCAATAATACCACCCCAACATTGTCTTCTTCCAAGTTAAGTACCATTCCTTCCATTCCATCTTCAAATTCAACTAGCTCGCCATATTGCACATTTGCCAAACCGTAAACACGTGCGATACCATCACCCACTTGCAATACGGTTCCAACTTCGTCCAATGAAGCTGATGCTTCAAATCCCGCCAATTGTTGTTTTAAAATTGCTGATACTTCAGCTGGTTTTATTGATGCCATTATTTATATTTTTTAAAACTTAATTCTTTTTAAATTGTAATTATGAACTAAAACTTTCGTTTTCAAACTGTCTTTTCAGTACCCGCAATTTATTGGACACACTTGCATCATATTGAATATCGCCAATACGAAGTATGAATCCGCCAATAATATCAGGATTTATGATGCTTTCAATAGTTGCTTGTTTCCCAGTAATTTCAATTACCTTTTGTAAAACCTGTTGATTCAACTCTTCAGTCAAAGGAATTGCGGTAGTCACTTTCGCTACTTCTATCCCTTTCAAGGAATCATAAATCAACGTATATTTTTTTGCAACTTCACCTAAAATTGGCAAGCGTTTGTTGTCAATTAATAGATTGATTAAACCAATGGTTAAAGCACTTGTTTTGCTTGCAAAAATTTCTTTTAAAGCTGATTTTTTTAATTCAGTTTTCAAAACTGGGCTGCTAAGCAATAACTGTAACTCTTTACTTTCTTGAATTGTATTTGCAACAAGCAACATATCTTCGTTCACTTCAACTTCTTTTTGTTGTTCAAGTGCAAAACTTAGTATTGCTTTTGCATATCTTATTGCCGCTCTAGATCCGTTCATTTGAAATTAATTCTTATAGCTTTACTTCTTGTAACATGTCTTCAACAAGCTTAATTTGCTTGTTTTTGTCAGATAATTCACTTCTCATCACTTTTTCGGCGATTTTCAAGGATAACTCAGCTACCTGGTTTTTTATTTCGGCAATTGCCGCGTGTTTTTCAGACTCAATGGCTGATTTTGCCTGCTCAATTACTTTGGTGGCTTGCGCCTGCGCTTCGCCCTTTGCTTCGGTAATGATACTTTCTTTCATTTCACGAGCCTCTTTTAACATGGCGTCGCGTTCAATGCGTGCTTCTTTTAAAATACGAAGATTGTCGGCATTTAAGTTTTGCATTTCTTTACGAGCATTTTCTGCAGATTTTAATGCTTCATTGATTGAATCTTCTCTTTCTTTTACTGCTCCTAAAATTGGCTTCCACGCTACTTTTTTTAATAAAAAAAGCAATGCAACAAAAATTATTGTTGTCCAAAACACTAAACTTTCTGGTGCTACTAAATTCATAATTTATATGTATTTATAATTCTTTTAGTTTAATTAATTTAAAAAAATATCTGCAACCAACCGTTGCAGATATTTTTTTGCTATCAAAAATTATTTTGCGATTAACGCAACAACAACAGCAAATAAAGCTACACCCTCAATAAGAGCGGCAGCAATAATCATTGCAGTTTGAATTTTTGCAGCAGCTTCAGGTTGACGTGCAATAGCGTCCATTGCAGACCCACCAATTTTTCCAATACCAATTCCTGCTCCAATAACAGCCAAACCAGCACCAATTCCAGCTAATACCATAATTTCTAAAATTTATAATTAATAATTAAACAATTCTTTTTAATGATGGTCTTCAGCAACAGCTTGACCAATAAATAACGCTGATAACAACGTAAATATATACGCTTGTAAAGCTGCAACTAACAACTCTAATACACTCATAAACAATACAAACATAGCGGAAACAGGTGCAATTGCAACTGTTTTAAAAATAAATATTAATGAAACCAAACTTAAAATAATAATATGTCCCGCCGTAATATTAGCAAATAAACGTATCATTAAAGCGAATGGTTTAGTTAGCATTCCTATAATTTCAACAGGAATCATTATTGGGTAAAGAGCCTTTGGTACAGGCGGCATCAATATATGAGACCAATAATTTTTATTTCCACTAAGCGTAGTAATTATAAAAGTTATAAACGCTAAAACTCCTGTAAAAACAATATTACCTGTTAAATTTGAACTACCAGGGAAAAAAGGCACTAATCCAATTAGATTATTAATCCATACAAAGAAGAAAACTGTTAATAAATATGGCATATACCGCGCATATTTTTTTTCTCCAATATTAGGAATAGCTATGTCATCACGCACAAAAGTCACTAAAGGTTCTAAAAATCCAGCTATTCCTTTTGGTGCGTTTTTATTCTTTTTATATGAACGCGCTACTGCTGAAAACAATAAAATTAATATTATTGCTGACATTAGCATCGAAAATACGTTTTTAGTTATTGAAAAATCTAAAGGTCTGCTTGCATTTGTTGGAATGTTCTCATTATCTAAAATAACCGCATTTTCTCCTTCATTAATTTGATAAATTTGTTCGTGAATTTTAACAAACTTTTCTCCATTTTTTTCAACAACAACCTCACCTGTATTATCATGGTGAAATTTACTTGACATAAAAGTGATTATTCCATTTTTTGACCATAAAATAACAGGTAAAGGCATTGAAATTGCATGTCCTTTCCAATCAGCAATATGAAAATCATGAGAGTCACCAATATGCTCATTGATTAACTCTGAGGCGTTAAACTCTTTTTCCTCTTGATTTGAATGATGAACATCTCCGTTATTTTCAGCTCCAAGTTCCTGAGCATTAGAAAATTGAACGAATGAAAACAACATTATAATTGCTGAAAAAAATATTTTAATAGGTTTTATAGTTGACACCATTTTATATATTATAATTTTCCTTACTAAAAATTGGTGCAAAAGTACATTTTTTTTTCAAGAAAAAAAGTCAAAAATTTACACTATTTTTTGAATCCGTTCAAAAGTCTAATGATGAAAGTCAATTCAAAAAAAAGAAAGGCAAAATATGGAATAAAAAAAGCAGCAATGTCCGCCAACTTTTGCTCTTTATCCAATTGTATCAAAGGAATTAAAAACAGTATTGCAGCCAACATTTTTAAAATGCTTAAAGCCATAAAAGCAAAACCTGTTTTATCTGAAGCGATTTTATTTATATAAATTATAATAAAGCAAATAAGAGCTGTTATAATAGAATGAAAAAGATAAATGGCATAAATTGAATAAAAAAAGGTGACGCTTTTTAAAAATTTTAAAACAATAAAAAAATGAATTAAAAAAAGAAATATAGAAAATGGAATAAATCTTTTTAAAAAGTTGCTAATATCAGAATTCATTGCTCTTTACTTTTACTTATTGAAATCACTTTTTTAATGACCGAATACAATGAGGCAAATACAGCCAAAAGTGAAAAAATTATTGTGAATAAACTGTAGTCATTTACATATTTAGTATCTAACCACTGACCAAAAATAGTTCCGGCGGCAATAACAATTCCCATTTGAAAAGCCATTGAGGAAAAGTAAATGTAATTATTAAGCTGTTTTTTCTTGTTGGGATTTTCCATTTTGTAGTTCCATCACGGATCCTTTCATTGTGCAGGTGGCGTTAAATTCGGCGCCCGGTTCCACCAATAATTTGCTGATGGCCACTTCTCCCGAAATTTTTGCGGTGGCTTTTAAGGTCAATAAATTGTTCACCAACAATTCTCCTGAAAAGGTTCCTTCAATATCAGCATTGTCGCAAATAATTTTGCCTGTAACGCTTCCCAAAGCGCCAATAACCACACGGCCAACTGTTTTTATGGTTCCTTCTAGGCTTCCGTCAATTCTAAAATCTCCTTCTGATTTAATATCACCAACGATGGAGGTGTTTTTTCCCACCACATTTCGTTCTGAGGATAAGGGCGGAATTACTTTTTTTTCTAAAAACATCATCTTTTACTTTTTGAGTATTATTTTATAGTTTTAGTTTTATGGTTTCTATCACTTCCAAAGCTTTTTTCGCCTCTTCAGTATTCGGATAATTTAATGCGACCAATTCCAAAGCTTCTTTAAAAGCAACCAATCCTTCTGTTTTTCCAATGGCAAAGGCTTTTAACAATTCCAGTTTTGCAACAATTGGTTCGCCCATATATTTGGCTATCGCAAGGTTGGTTTTTTCTATGACGCTTTCAAATTTTTCTGCTTCATAGTCGTGATATATTGCCGCATACTCCGTTTCTGCAGCATTTTTTTCATCTTCTTCAAGTGCTTGGTTCGGATTTAAAATAATCTTGGCGAATTTTGAAGTCGGATAATTGGCAGTAATATCGTTTTTTAGGGCGATTGCTTTTTCGTTGCCCTGACTTTCGTAAATTTTGTACAAATGATATTTGGCAGGAATCAACAATGTTAAATCTGGATCAAAAGTGATTAATTTTTCGAATTTCTCTTTTGCCAAATCCAATTCGTTAAATTGATCTTTGTAAATAATTCCCAATTTAAAATAAGCGGTGTTGCGTTCAGTTACAATACTGTCAATTTTTACTTTTTCTGAAGGAATTTTATCTAAATAATAAGAAAGTTCCAGCATTTCCTGATCGATATTTGCCATATTTTGGTCAAGACCTTGGTCGTTCCCCAAACTTAATGGAGATTTGTCTCCCAATCGCCAATTGTCTGACAAAGGACGGTTTCCCCAAATTTTTCTAAATTCAATTTCACCAAAACCAAGCGCCTGAACATTGTAAAAATACCATTTTCCCGACTTTTCGCCAACATCCGATTTGCCTAAATTTGGATTGAACAAACCGCTTTTAAACGTTGTTTTGTTTGCCTGTTTTTCTTCAATGGCTTTTAATTTTTCAATATGTGTGCTAAAAAAAGCTATTTGCGCTGCTTCACCCATGGCAACAACCTTTAAAATGCTGTCGTTTATTTTTGAGCTGTTTTCATATAAAATAACCTCATTTAAATTATTTCGGTTTCGCAACAAACGACGCACGCGTTTTGTGTTATTGCTGTTGGTGATGTATAAAATACTGTCGTAATAAGCTCCGGCAACCATAAATTGCGCCTTGTCGAAATATAAATTTCCAAGAGCTTCATAAGAAAGTTCTCTTTGAAGGCTGTTTTTTGAGTTCGATTTCAGCGATTTTTTAAAATTGGCAATGGCATTTTCCGTGCTGCTTTCTTGCTCAATCATGCCAATTCTGTAATACAATTCATCTAAAAAAGGCCTGTTATCTCGGTCTTTTGTCAGTTTTTTTAGAATCGCCAATGTTTCTTCAGTATCCAATTTATTGGTTGAATTCTTGGCTTTTTCCAACTGCGCATGAATTTTGTATTTGTAAGGCGCTTTTTTAAGATCGATTACTTTTTGAAAAGCAATATTTGATGAATCCTTCAATCCTTTTTCACCATAAAGTTGCCCCAGTATAAACAAATTTCTGGCTGTTTGCTCTTTATTATTGCTAGAAACCACCGCTTTATTAAGGTGGTTAATCCCAAGCTGCAAACTGTTTAAATTTAAGTAAGCCATTGCAAGAACGGTATGCGCGTCTTCTTTAATATTGCTTTTTAACGATTTGTCTTTTAACAAATTCATTAAACTTCTAATCGCCTGTTCTTCATTTTGCAACCGAACCTGCGTTTTTGCCTGCCAAATAATGGTTTCGTTAATTAAATTTGCTTTTGGATAATTAAGGATCACATAATTAAATGCTTCCAGCGCGGGCACAAATCTTTTGGAATAATAACGCGATTTTCCCAACAGCAAATAAGCATCATCAATTTGTTTGTTGCGTTCTTCGCGTACAATCAACATGGAATGTTTTTGCACTGCTTTTACCGCCTTTTCTTCGGATTTTTCAAATTCTTGCGGAGAACTGTCGGGATCTGCTTGCATTCCCGGCATCGCCAATTCATCAACTTTTAAAGGCTCAATAGGCAAACGTTCCCAATAATTGTCTTCATAATTGGCATTTAATTGCTCCAAACCGATGCGAAAAGCTTCATGGCCGTTATAAAGTACGTTGTACTTTGTGGATACCGAGTGGTAGCTTCTGTTTAAAAACGCATCTTTTTTTGTGGAACAATTAGCCACAAAAAGCGCTAATAAAAAGCCTGCAATGATTTTAAAACTATTTTTCAAAAGAAATTGTTTTTTACTTCTAAACTTAAATTTAAACCGCAAAATAAATAATCACTGTTATTGGCGTTACCACAAGGGTCAGGCTTTCCGTTGCAATCTTTTTTTGGAAAAAAAATCCAAAAAAAGGATTTTCACTTCAATCCTTAACGCAAAAAGTGGTGCCAATTAAAATTCAGCCTTTTTTACTAATCCTTTAACTTATTACACTGGTAAATTATTGCAATAAGGAATGTAAAAATACAAAAATCTATGCATTTAATTTAAGTTACACCGAAAAATACGTTTCCAGCTCCTGCAACGTTTCGGCCGATGTGATTAAGTCTTTCACTATTTCCCCTTTTTCAAGCACCACAATCCGATCACAAACTTCGGTAACATGGCCTAAATCATGGCTCGAAATTAAGAGCGTTGCGTTGGTGGAAATGGTTAAATCCCTCAATAATTTCTTCAATCTTATTTGTGTTGTAGGATCAAGATTCGCAAAAGGCTCGTCTAAAACAATCACTTCCGGATTTCCGATCAATGCGGCAATAATACCCACCTTTTTCTGGTTTCCTTTGGATAAATCTCTTAAATATTTCTTTTTGTTCAGAATTTCATCATTGAAAATTTCATCAAACTGACTTAAAAATACATCGATATCGGCTTTGTTCATTCCGCGAAGTTCCCCAATAAAGTAAAAATATTCTTCAGGCGTTAAATAGCCAATCAAAAAGCTTTCATCAATAAAAGAAGCCGTAAAAGGTTTCCAGTCTTCGCTAATATTGACCTGAATTTTATGGTTAACCACATTTCCTGTGGTTGGATTGATAAGATCGAGCACCAAATTGAAAAAAGTTGTTTTTCCTGCACCGTTGTTGCCCACCAATCCAAATGATTGGCCTTTTGGAATTTCTAAAGTTGCTATATTTAAAACGGTTACCCCGCCGTATTTTTTTGAAAGTTCTGTTGCTTTTATCATTTTTATATGTTTAATCGTTGAGTTGTTGAATTTTTTAATCAATCCATATTTTAATTGTCCTGTTCAAAAGCACTGATCATTTTATATTTTGAATTTAGATACTTTGTCACAATAAACCGCATGATTTTTTGATGGAACACAATGCCAATTGCGCCTAAAATAATCAGGAATGCCACACCGGCTTCAAAACCGATAAACTTGTATGGCGCAAAAAAGAGTCCAACCGGCACAAACAACAACGGAAAACCCACCAGCCATTGAACGGCGCCGGTTCCCTGATAATTAAAAGCAGCGCGTTGGGTTAAATCAATTTTTTTTCTGTTAAAAGAACCTGCCAAAAGTATGATGTATGTATTTACGCCCACATTGTAAACCATCGCCGCAAAATGCACCAGCAAAATTTTCCATCCAAAATAAACATAAGGAATGCTTAGCACAAACATAATAATAGAGCTCATCACCATCAGTGTATATTTAGAATTCAGGTATTCTTTGTACTTAATATTTTGGCTCATCAACAATTTATAGTAACCGCTGTCCCAAGCCGGAATAAACTGTCCGAAGTTGATAATAAAAATTCCGGTAACAAAAATCCCCACAAAAACATAGAGCCATTCTAAGCCATTATATATAGGATTTGGGTAAAAAAACAAGCCATAAGCCAATCCGATAATCAAAATAAAAATGGAAGAGCGCGGCCTTTTGTTTCGCCATAATAATTTTAAATCGAGCTGCAAAAACGGCGCAATGGTCCCAAACCTTCTCGTCCAGGCCATATCGCTTGTTGAAGCGGTTTGTGTTTTTGCTTTTAAAGATCCGTCAACATACAGTTTTTTCATTAAAAATGTGTAGTTGAGATAATAAACAACGCATAAAATGGCCAGCGGAATTAAAATGAATACCGGATTTGCGTCGATGGCGTTAATGCCATTTGCCAACAAGGTTGAAAAAGAAACAATTTCAAAATAGTTTAATGCGAATAAACCGGAAGCAATCAACACAATGGGCAAAAAAGAAAATTCTGTTTCAGCCGATCTTGATTCGATAATAATATTTAAAAAATTAATGATTAAGGTAAAAATAACCATAGTAACCATCCAAACCAAAGCGGTTGCTGTGCCATATTCTTCAAGCATTAGCATAATGCCAAATGGAATAACGGCAAACAGCGGTAAAAAATTAAAAAATGAAACGGCAGATTTCCCCAGCACATAATGCAAAATTTCACTTCTTTTTACGGGTAAAACCAACAGCGGTTTTATGTTCATTACCGGCAATTTTTGCAGAAAAAACCGCATCAGCAAATCGGCTAAAAACCAGTAGAACAGAAATCCGTTGAGAATTAATAATGGGTCAGAATCTGGGAATTGATCATCAAGAATGGGAAACAAACTTATGCCCAATGCCAAAAAAGTTAACATAAAATACAGCGCCAAAAACGCCATTAATATATTTAAGCCAATGCTTTTTTGCCAATAGGAGGAACGAAAAAATTGTTTCCATTCAAATTGTATAAAGTGTTTGATCATTAGGTTGGTTGTTGTTAATGATTGTAATTTATAAATATTTTGAAAGAGGTAAATGTAACGTTTTTAAAAAAATATTATCTAAAGTTTAGCTATTTTTGTAATCTTAAAAATTATACATGTTTAAATTTCACCCACTCACAATAAAAGAACTCAAAAAAGAAACTTCTGATGCGGTTTCTGTTTTATTTGATATTCCTGCCGATTTAAAAGAGGAATTCAAATTTATTGCCGGACAATATATCAATATCAAAAAAAGCATTGCCGGCGAAGAATTGCGCAGGGCATATTCCATTTGTTCCGCGCCAAACAGCGGCGAGTTGCGCATTGCCGTAAAAGCAGTTGACAACGGAACATTTTCTGTTTTTGCCACCACCATTTTAAAAGAAGGCGACGTTTTGGAAGTGGCTAAACCTTTGGGGAAATTTATGTTGGAATCGGATTCAACAAACGCTAAAAAATATCTTGGCGTTGCCGCGGGAAGCGGAATTACCCCAATAATGGCAATGATTAAAACGGTATTGACGGAAGAACCGAAAAGCACTTTTACGCTTATTTATGGAAACAAAACGGAAGCCGACACTATTTTTTATGATGAAATAAATAAGTTGCAAAATACGTATCCAACGCAATTTAATGTGCAATATGTATTTAGCAGAGAACAGAAAAATGACGCTTTATTTGGACGAATTGACAAAGGAAACCTCAATTTTATCCTTAAAAATAGGTTTAAAGACCGTTCTTTTGACGCCGCATTTTTATGTGGGCCCGAAATGATGATAGACATCTTAAAAGAAACGCTTGCAGAAAATGGTTTGGACAAAAACAACATTCATTTTGAATTGTTTACGCCGCCTCTTGTTCCTGAAAATGAAATACACATTGCTTTTGAAGGCACTTGCGAAATTACCGTGTTGGTTGATGATGAAGAAACTACCTTTGAAATGGATTCAAAATTAACCATTTTAACCGCCGCTTTAAAAGAAGGTTTGGATGCGCCATATTCTTGCCAAGGCGGAATTTGCAGCAGTTGCTTGGCGAAAGTAACCGATGGAAAAGCATTGATGGAAAAAAACTCCATTTTAAGTGATGCAGAAATAAAAGACGGGTTCATTTTAACTTGTCAAGCGCATCCAATCACGCAAAAAATCACCATCGATTACGACAATGTTTAATAATTTATAGTATTTTCACATTTTAGTAAACCAAATTTATGACCTTTTTCGAACTTAAAGAAGCGATACTGATTGGATTTTTTCTGTCCTTTATGATTGGTCCCGTGTTTTTTATGTTAATACAAACCAGTATCATTAAAGGCGCGCGAGCTGCGTTGTCATTTGATTTGGGCGTGATTTTAGGTGATGTTGTTTTTATTTTGATCGCCTATTATGGCAGTAAAAGCCTTTTGGAAGAAATTAAAGACGATCCGCGTTTATTTTGGATTGGCGGTTTTATTTTATTGGTTTATGGCCTGGTTACTTATTTGGATAAAAGTCAAAAAAGAATCATTCAGGATGAAACTTTGGTGCTTCCCGAAAAAACAAATTATAAAAAACTGTTTTTAAAAGGTTTTTTTCTCAATTTTATCAATGTTGGTGTTTTGGCTTTTTGGCTGGGACTTATTGTTGTTGTAGGCTCTAACCTTCAAATGAATCCCTCCAAAATTTTTAACTATTTCACAGTGATTATTGCCAGCTATTTTATTACCGATATTGGCAAAATTTTACTGGCCAAACAATTGATCAAGAAATTAACGCCGGCAGTAACCTATAAAGTAAAAAGGGCAATGGGTATTATGTTGATGATTTTTGGCTTTGTTTTAATGTTGAAAGGATTTATTCCAAATGAAAAACTTCAATTTAAAAATAGTGTTGAAAAGGCCGCGAAAATTTAATTATAGGCTTAAACAGATCGAGGACTTATTCAATGGTAAAAATTAACTCCAAAAAACAACAAGCAAAAACAATACGAAAATTTAGAAAAGTTCATAGAACAACAGGGGCTTTGCTTTTTATTTTCTTTTTTATGATCTCAATTTCTGGCATTATATTGGGATGGAAAAACCACAGCAACGGACTTATTATACCTAAGTCATTTGAAGGAACCTCTGCCGATTTAAAAGATTGGTTGCCTTTAGACAGTTTGAACAAAAAAGCAAATTTTATGCTACAAGATTCCATTTCACCTGATTTATCGTTAGAACTTGATCGCATTGACATCAGAAAAAATAAAGGAATCTTAAAGTTTGTGTTTAAAAATCATTATTGGGAAATTCAATTGGATGGCGCAACTGGAAACCTGCTGAGCATTGGCAAAAGACATTCCGATTTTTTTGAAAACATCCACGACGGCTCCATTCTAGACCGTTACTTTGCAACTTCTGATGGTCAAATTAAAGTAATTTATACAACCATTATGGGTTTGGCGTTATTTCTTTTTACAGTAACGGGATTTTGGCTTTGGTTCGGACCCAAAAGAATGAAGCGCATTAAAGATTAATTTTTTCCTTCTTTTTGATTAGACTTTAAATTTCAATCGGTTTTTCTTCATTAAACCCAAGAAAAAACGCCATATGTTTTGTATATTTGAATACCTTTTTTTCTGTAAAAAACCTTATTTATGTCAGTAACCAACTTCAACATAAAAGGATTGACCCAAAAAGAAGTGCTGATTTCAAGAGAAAATTTTGGCGCAAACAAACTGGAATATAAAAAGGAAAATCCGTTTTTAAATACCTTCTTAAGTCTGGTGAAGGAACCTATGGTTATTTTGCTTTTAGTAACTTCTTCCATTTATTTTATAAGCGGAAATAGTGGTGACGGCACTTTTTTGGCTTGTGCTATTGTGCTTATTTCAGCAATTTCTTTGTATCAGGATTCAAGGAGCAGAAATGCCTTGGAGAAATTAAAAACTTTTACGCAGCCAAATTGCAATGTGGTTAGAGACGGAAAAACGGTTGAAATAAAAACCGAAGATTTGGTGGTGGGAGATTCCTTAATTGTTGAAGAAGGCCTTATAATTGCCGCCGACGGCAGCATTGTGCACTCCAATGATTTCTCGGTAAACGAGTCCATTTTAACGGGGGAATCTTTGGCTGTTTACAAAGATGCCAAAAAACCAGACCGATTCATTTATCAAGGCACAACAGTTGCCAGCGGATTGGCGATTGCAACGGTAACCAGCATAGGCAATGAAACCAAATTGGGAAAAATTGGCGGAAGTTTGGAAAAAATAAAAGAAGAGAAAACTCCGTTGGAGCTGCAAATTGGCAATTTTGTAAAAAAAATGGTAGGCATAGGAACCGTCATTTTTATCATTGTTTGGGGAATAAACTATTTTCAATCCTACAATATTATTGCCAGTTTACTTATTGCGCTTACCTTGGCCATGAGTATTTTACCCGAAGAAATTCCCGTGGCTTTTACCACATTTATGGCGCTTGGATCTTGGCGATTGATGAAATTGGGAATTATTGTAAAACAAATGAAAACGGTGGAAACTTTGGGAAGCGCTTCTGTAATTTGTATTGATAAAACAGGAAC
Source organism: Lutibacter sp. (assembly GCA_030656195.1). Classification (GTDB taxonomy): domain Bacteria; phylum Bacteroidota; class Bacteroidia; order Flavobacteriales; family Flavobacteriaceae; genus Lutibacter. Next base: position 25,585 of record JAUSOJ010000094.1, on the reverse strand, counting down.
CATCACAGAAAACAAAATGAAGCTGGCCAAACTGTTTGTACCTTCCTTACAAAAAATATCCACCATTGAAAACGGACTAATTGCAGAAGAAAAAGAACTTATAAATTTGGCCATGTGGTCAAGTGAACCCATTGCTTTTGATGCGATGGAAATTGCGTTGCACAAGGCTTATGCAACCACCGTTTTAACCGATGAAAGACCAAATTACAAAATGATTCATGAATATCCGTTGGAAGGAATTCCGCCAATGATGACGCATATTTTTGAAAATGAAGCAGGACAGCGAATCATTGCCACAAAAGGCGCTCCGGAAGCGATTTTAAATGTTTGCGAGCTTACAAAAACCGAAAAACAAAATATAGAAACTGCGTTTAATACTTTGGCAACCGATGGTTATCGTGTTTTGGGCGTAGGTGCAGCCACTTTTGAAGGAAATAATTTTCCCGAAACCCAGCAAGAGTTCAAGTTTCATTTTAAAGGTTTGGTCGCTTTTCACGATCCGCCAAAGAAAAATATTGAAGCTGTTTTTGAAGACTTTTACACCGCCGGAATTTCAGTAAAAATTATTACAGGCGACAATGCAGCAACCACCGCCGCCATTGCCAAACAAGTCGGATTTAAAGGCTGTGAAAAAAGTGTTACGGGTGATGAATTGATGAAATTATCAGATGCCGAATTGCAAAAAATAGTGTTAAAAACCAACGTTTATACGCGCATGTTCCCCGAAGCTAAATTAAAAATCATCAACGCTCTTAAAGCCGAAAACCAAATTGTGGCGATGACCGGCGACGGCGTAAATGACGGACCTGCATTAAAAGCCGCGCATATTGGTGTTGCCATGGGCAAAAGAGGAACCGAAATCGCCAAACAGGCAGCTTCATTGATATTATTGGAAGACGATTTGTCTAAAATGGTTGATGCTGTTGCAATGGGCAGAAAAATTTATGCCAATCTTAAAAAAGCCATTCAGTATATCATTTCCATTCATATTCCCATCATTTTAACTGTGTTTATTCCGTTGGCTTTGGGTTGGATTTATCCCGTAATTTTTTCGCCTGTCCATATCATCTTTTTAGAATTAATTATGGGGCCAACCTGTTCCATCATTTATGAAAATGAACCAATGGAAAAAAATGCGATGCAAAAAAAACCACGCCCTTTTTCGCTTACTTTCTTTAACGGAAAAGAATTAATGACCAGTATTATACAAGGTTTGGCAATTACTGTTGGCGTATTATTTATTTACCAATACGCAGTAAATCAAGGATTTAATATAGCAATTGTGAGAACTATGGTTTTCACGGCCTTAATCGCCTCAAATATATTTTTAACCTTGGTGAACCGCTCATTTTACTATTCCATTTTTACGGTAATGAAATACAAAAACAACCTGGTTTTGCTTATTATCGGCATTACTGTTTTTACATCCGGGCTTCTGGTTTATGTTGTGCCATTGGCAAATTTTTTCAAGTTTGAAGCCTTAAATCCAATACAATTACTAATAAGTATTGCCATCGGATTTTTGGCTGTTATTTGGTATGAAGCAGTAAAATGGGCGAAACGAAGAAAAACAGTCTTTTAAATATTTTGTTTCATTGTTCATTACAGTGACTATTTCTTTTTGCGTTTTTTCTGCTGAATTGTTTAAAAATTGCTAAAAACAAACAATCTAAGACATTCAAAAAAGCCATACTTTTGTATAAAGTTGTTTTATAATAACAACGGGCATCTTAAAAATCCTTAAAAATTAAAAATATGGAAAAAAGCGGATGGATTCAAACAATTGTCATAGCTATTTCAATAGTGGTTGCCGGTTACTTTATTGGCAATACCTATAAAAACGGAAAAGCATTTGAGCGTTCTGTTCAAGTAAAAGGATTGTCGGAAAAACAAGTAAAGGCCGATTTGGCTGTTTGGCCAATTAGTATCACCATTGCCGGGAACGATTTAAATATGCTGAAAAACGACCTGGAAAAACAAAACAATGAGATCAAAAACTTTTTTTTGAAGGAAGGTTTTACGGAAAAAGAATTGAATAGCGGCACCACAAACATTAACGATTCAAAAGCTGCTTTATATGGTGGAAATGAACAAAACCGGGAATTCAGATATATTGCAAGTTCAGATTTCACTGTGAGAACCGGCGATATTGAAAAACTTCAAAAAGCGCTTACAAATTCTTTGGAACTTATTTCAAAAGGAATTTTAATCAGCTCCAAAAATACTTGGCAACCTATTCAATACAGTTTTTCGGGATTGAATAAATTGAAACCTGAAATGATTGAAGAAGCGACGAAAAATGCCAGAGAAGTGGCCGAAAAATTTGCGCTCGATTCCAATTCTAAAGTCAGTAAAATTAAAAGTGCACAACAAGGATTATTTTCTATTACAGATTTGGATCAAAATACTTCCGACATTAAAATTGTAAGAGTTGTTTCAACCATTGAATATCAATTAGAAGATTAAAAAAACATGAAGGGATTTTTTACGAAACTTTTTAAATGGATTTTTAAAGCCGTCATTTTTTTTATCGCGCTTTCGGTTTTTTCGGTGATTGTTTTTCGCTGGGTTCCCGTCCCTTTTACGCCGTTGATGATTATTCGCAATATGGAGCAATGGGGCAAAGGCGAAAAAGCGCCATTTGAACACGATTGGGTTTCGATGAAAAAAATTTCCCCGAATTTGGGCAAGGCCGTTATTGTAAGCGAAGACCAAAAATTTATGGAACATTCAGGTTTTGATTTTGAAGCCATTGAAAAAGCATTTGAAAGAAACAAGAAAAGAAAACGCATCAAAGGCGGAAGCACCATATCGCAACAAACGGCAAAAAATGTATTTCTTTGGCCTCAACGAAGCTATGTTCGTAAAGGATTTGAGGTGTATTTTACTTTTTTAATTGAAGTTTTTTGGAGCAAGGAGCGCATTTTAGAAGTGTATTTAAACAGCATTGAAATGGGAAATGGCATTTACGGTGCAGAAGCGGCGGCACAACATTGGTTTAGAAAACCAGCGGCCAAACTTACCGTATACGAAGCTGCTTCCATAGCCGCCATTTTACCTAATCCAAGAAAATACAGAGCGACCCGCTCTTCGGGTTACATTGAAAATAGGAAAAACTGGATTATGAGGCAAATGAATTATTTTGGTCCGCTAAATTTTGATTAAAACAACCTCGTTTTCCATAATTTTATAAAAACAAAGATCCATCAATTTTGATGGATCTTTGCTATAAAACGATTAATAATGCGTTCTTTTTTGAATATTATTTACATAAAATCACCAAAGAAAACAGCATTCATCAATAATTTGTTGGTGCCAAACCAAAATGCCCGTAAGTTTGTGTTTTCAGCAAACAATAAAACTTTACCGCTTCCAAAATTGGCCGATTTAAAAGCGCTGGTGTTTGCCAGTTTTTTTAAATTGTCTTTAGAAATATAACCACTTAACAAAGGTTTTTCCGAAAAAAGAATAGGATTGTTAAAACTCTGTTCATCTGCCTTTAAAAACAATGTTGAGCTTTTAAATAATGGAAGTGTGTTGTTTTTATAGCCAAAATTTACGGGATGTGATCGGTCTAATTTTGCTTCAAAAATAGCGCCGCCAATTTCTTTAGCGCCACGGTAATCCATACGGTTTTCAAAAGAAATATTTCTGGCAGTGTCCTTTTTTTCCTCAATTTTAAGTTTGATTATTTCGTTGGCATTGGCCCAGTTTGCCGCATTGTTATAGCCAATTAAAATACCGCCGTCTTTTATCCAGGTTTTAATTTTTTCAGAATTATTTTTATCCAAGGCATTGTCTCGGCTTTTTGGCAAAATAATGTGGGTATAACCGCTTAATTTTTTACGGCCAAATCCTTGAAGGTCCAGTTTGGTAATTAACATGGCGTAACGTTGATCAAACAAATGCCAAATTTCGCCGGCGTCTAAAGAAGTAATGCCGTCACCAACAAGCAAGGCCACTTTTGGTTTTTTAATGGTTTTAAAATTACTGCTTCCCAAATCAATTCCTTTTGCCAAACCTGTTGAAACCGGCGTTATGGAAATATTTGATTCTTGCGCGACTTTATTAAGCAATTGCATCAATTCTTGTGCTGACAATTTTTGATTTTGAACAGGAATAAGAATGGTTCCATAATCGAAATCAACGCCATCCATAGAAAACTGTTTGAGCGAAACTTTCGCCATAATTCCGGCTTCTAAAATTTGATTTAACGCTTTTGGAGAATAATATTCGTGCCATTCCATTAAATAGGCATAATTGGAAATTGCCATATCCTGAATAGCGCGTGGTTTTAACTCTAAAATTTCTTTTCCCATTTGAGAAAGTGGTGCGTTTTCATTATAATCTAAATTAAAAGCCAGCGGAAATGACCAGGCAGAAATATCGTAAAATAAACTATCCTGAAAAGAGGTTCTTTTTTCAAAAATAGCCTCAATTAAACGCGATTGCTTTTGATTTTTAGGCAGAATATAACTGTATCCTTTTTTATAATTTCTGCCATTTTGGGTGAAATCATTTTTGATTTCGTGAATTTTAATTTGGTGCTGCTGAAGAATTTCAGCTAAATGATAGGCCTTTGCCGCATCTTTTTCGTCGCCAAAAACAATGGCGGTGGCTTTTGCTTCCTTTCTGGCATCCTGAAAGAATTGTCTTTGGAAATTAAGTAGTTTTTCTCTCAATTTAACACCCGCTTCCAAGGTAGATAATGCCGTAACAAATTGGTTTCTTATGGTAAAAGGAAAAGTGAGCAGTCCATTATCGCTTTCTTGCGCATGACCGCGTGATGATGCCTGTTCAAAAAGAATTCCGATACTTCCCTGAATATCTGGAAACGTAGATCCTTTTCCATAATAGAAATCATCAAAATTTTCTTCAGCAAAATAAAAACTTCCAATTTTATCTAAAGCTTTGGCGTGAAATTCTGCAATTTCTTCAGTTAATCTTTGGTTGCTTTTAGGTGTTAAAGGGTGTGATCTTGACGGAACTCCCGGTTGAAAGAAGAAAGTGGAATTGGTTCCCATTTCGTGGTGATCAGTAAGGATATTTGGATACCACTGATGATAGGTTTTAATTCTCGCCCTGCTTTCCGGCAATTGAGAAGGCAACCAATCCCGATTCATATCAAACCAGTAGTGATTTGTTCTTGCTCCGGGCCAAGCTTCCGAAAATTCCCGGTCGTTTGGATCGGGATTTATATGTTGGCTTTTATGCATATTTACCCAAGACGAAAATCGTTGCAATCCGTCGGGATTGAAAGAAGGATCGAAAAGAATAATGGTATTGTTAAGCAACTCATCAATTTTAGCACCTTGTGCAGCGGCCAAATAATAGGCTACTGCAAGCGCTGCATTGCTTCCGCTGGGCTCATTGCCGTGTATGGAAAAACCTTGATTTACCACAAGCGGCATGGAAGATAAATCCAAACCAGATGAATTTGCATCAGTGATGCTTAAATGCTTCAACCTGATGTTTTCTAAATTTTTATGGTTGTTTGGTGATGTAATGGTAAGCAAAATTAAGGGTCTTCCTTCAACCGTGGTTCCCCTGTTTTCAAAAGTGATTCTGTCGCTGCTGTTTGCCAAAACCTGCATATAATTCACCAATTTGTCGTGGGTCACATGCCATTCACCCACTTCATGGCCAATAATGCTTTTTGGCGTTGGAATATCGCCGTTGTAAGTCACATCATTGGGGAGATAATAAGATAAGTTTAATTGATTGGTTTGGGCGTTGGCAACAAAGGATAGAGATAAGAAAAAGAAAATAATAAATTTATTCATTGTCATTAAATTAGTTATGCCGCTAAAGATAAAAAAAGCTTGGAAATAAATAGAAAAGTTTTTATCGTTAAAAAATTTTAGAAAATGAAGATAAAACTTACAAGATCAAGGTCTTTTCAAATCTCTATAACCTATATAAGTTTCTGGTGGGTGCAATTAAGAATGCCGCATCAACAATAAAATTCAATATGGTGCTTATTACTAAAATTCGCATATTTTGAACTTGCTTGATTGATGCAGCATATTTATTACAGTGCTTTTGTGTATTTAAAGCTTACTTCCCTTTATTCTTTACAAATTTTTCCAACCAAGTATCTTGTTCCCAAAGCATATGCATAATGCTTTCTCTTCCTGCATAACCATGGCTTTCCTTTGGAAGCATCACCAATCTAACTGGCGCGCCAAGTCCTTTTAACGCATTGAAGTAACGCTCGCTTTGCAGAGGAAATGTTCCTGAGTTGTTATCAGCCTCTCCATGAATTAAAAGCATTGGTGTTTTCATTTTATTGGCATGCATAAAAGGCGACATTGCATTGTAAATTTCTGGAGCTTCCCAATAATTGCGTTCTTCTCCCTGAAATCCGAATGGCGTCAACGTTCTGTTGTAAGCGCCGCTTCTGGCGATTCCTGCCGCAAAAAGATTGGAATGTGAAAGCAAGTTCGCAGTCATAAATGCACCATAACTATGCCCGCCAACAGCAACACGTTCCCTGTCAATATATCCCAAAGCGTCTACGGCATCAATGCCTGCTTTTGCGTTAGCAACCAATTGCGTTAAAAAAGTGTCATTAGGTTCTTCTTTATTTACGCCAACAATAGGAAAAGAGGCGTTGTCTAACACCACATAGCCACGATTTACCCAATATACAGGCGAACCATAACTTGGATAGGTAAATTGGTTACTGCTGCTGGTAACTTGGGAGGCGCTTGCGGCATCAACAAATTCTCTTGGGTACGCCCACATAATCATAGGCATTTTTTCTTTTTTGGTTTTGTCATAACCCACCGGCAAATACAATGTGGCTGAAAGTTCTAAACCATCGTCTCTTTTGTAAGTGATAACTTCCTTATGAACATCCTGAATGGCTTTAAACGGATTTTCAAATGACGACAATTGGTTTAATTCGCCTGTAAAAATATTTCTAAGGTAGAAATTTGGGAATATGTTGTTGCTTTCTAAACGGGTAAGAACAATACCTTTGTCCAAATCAATCATTCTAACAATACTCTCCAACATTTCTCCTTTTTCAGCCTGAAATAATCGCTGTGTTTTATTTTCGCTTAAACTGTATTTATCCACAAAAGGCAACTTTCCTTCTGCCGAAAAACCATCTCCGACAAGATAAAGTGCTTGGTCTTTTACCGCTAAAACATTTCTGCCGAATTGATTTCTGACAGTCACAAAATTTCCCGGATCTCCATAGCTGTCTTGTGAGTTTCGTTCGCTAAAAAGAATTGGCTCTTTAGCCGGATTTGAAGGGTCAAAAAATTCAGTGCGTGACGTTCTGGTATTTCTCCAATAACTGTTTATAATGGCCAAATTGCTGTTACCCCATTCAATGCCTCCATAGCGCATTTTGGTTTTTATCAAAGGTTTAGGACTTGCCGTAAACGGCGCTTCAAGCAACATAATTTGATCTCTGAAATCGACCTTCTTTTCCGGATCACCTCCATCCAGTGCTTCAGCCCAAGAAAGTGTTGCAGGTTGGTCATCGCGCCATGAAATATTTCTAGGTCCGGTTTGCACCGCCATAAATCCTTGAGGAAGTTCCTCAATTAAAGGAACATCAACAATGGTTTTTACCAAACTTCCTTTACTGTCGTAAATGTTATAGGAAGTTGGAAACCTTGAAAACGGAACAATGTAAGAAAAAGGTCTTTTCATTTCTGTAATCAAGAAATATTTTCCGTCGGGTGAAGTTGAAATGCTTCTGTAAAGTGAAACGTCTTTCCACTTAGATTTTTTTCCGTCTAAGGAAACTTTCCAAAGTTCAGAACGCACCAAAGTTTCAAAATTAGCTTCATCATTGGTGTTTTTCAACAAATCTTGATAGGTTCTGTTTTGCGCTTTTTGGCCTTCTTCATTTACAGAAATAATTGGCCCGGCTGGAACAGCATTTTCAGTATTGATTAATGGCTTTCTGTTTGCCGGCAAAAATTTCACCAATAAACCCGAATCATCTTTCAGCCAAGTAAATGGATTTCCTATATTGGCATTCAAATTTGCATCTGTCAGTTTGGTGGCTTTTCGTTTGTTGTAGTCAATAACCCAAAGTGAGACACCAGTTTCTGTAGTATTCAAAAATGCTATTTTGTCCTGGGCATTTGACCAGCTGATGTCTGTGATTTTTGGATTTACAGGCATTCCGGAAATAGGAATTTCCGTTTTTGTATTTACCTCAAAAACACTGATTTTGTTAAAATTTCTGGCCCTGCTTGCGCTATTGATTTTTGGGTTGATACGCAATCCCGCCAAACGCAATTCAGTTTCCGAAAGCTCTTCAATAGATGAATATTGATTTCTATAAATTAAAATGGCTTTTGTGCCATCAAAATTGATGTTCATTGAAGGCGGCATCGGCGCATCCGCCAAGGATAAAATGTCCTGATGCGGTGTTTGATAGTTTAAATCAATTTGGGCAAAAGTTATTACTGATGTAAAAAATGCAATAAATAAAAATAATTTTTTAAATGCCATAAGTTTATGTTTTAAAGGTGAATTCGTTGATTTTCAAAAATAAGAAAAATTGCGCAAAGTATCTTAAAATTAAAAAACCGAGACAAAATTAATTTTGTCTCGGTTTGGTTTAAAATTTGACTGCTAAATATCGTTAAACTTCTGGGAATAACTCATTTTAGCAAGCAGTAATCATTATTTATTTTCAGTATAAAGTTTTGAAACATAATCCCAGTTAATCACATTGAAAAAATTCTCAACATATTCAGGTCTTCTGTTTTGGTAATGCAAATAATAGGCATGTTCCCAAACATCCAATCCTAAAATTGGAAAACCTCCGCAGCCAATGCCCGGCATTAAGGTATTGTCCTGATTTGCAGTAGAGCAAACTTCCACTTTTCCGCCACTGTGAACGCACAACCAAGCCCATCCCGATCCAAAACGGGTAACTGCAGCTTTAGAAAGCGCATCTTTAAAAGCTTCAAATGAGCCAAAAGCAGCATCAATGGCCGCAGCCAATTCGCCTGTTGGTTTTCCGCCGCCGTTTGGTGACATCACATTCCAAAAAAGTTCGTGGTTGTAAAAACCGCCTCCATTATTTCTAACTGCGGCATTGTTCATATCTAATCCGGATAAAATTGCTTCAATAGATTTTCCTTCTAAAGCGGTACCGGCGATTGCATTGTTTAAATTATTGGTGTAAGCTGCATGATGTTTTCCGTGGTGGATTTCCATGGTTCTTGCATCAATATTTGGTTCTAACGCATCAAAAGCGTACGGTAATTTCGGTAATTCAAAGGCCATAATCATGTGTTTTAGTTAAACTTAAATATCCTCAAAGGTACCAAACCCTTTTCGTTTTATAAAATCAAATGTGTTTATAGTTGTATTGTTAAATGTTATAAAGCCTTAATAATTCTTGTCTTTAGGATACTTTGCCATAAATTCTTCTGCTTTCTCCACCATTTTAATACTTCCGCAGAAAAAAGGAACGCGCTGGTGCAATTCGGTTGGTTTAATGTCCATAATTCTGGTGTAGCCGTCGCTTGCCTTTCCGTTGGCTTGTTCCGCCAAAAATGCCATCGGATTGCATTCGTACAACAATCGCAATTTTCCTTTTGGACCGATAGAGCTTGTTGGGTAAATATAAATGCCGCCTTTTATCATATTTCTGTGAAAATCAGAAACCAACGAACCAATATAACGCGATGTGTAAGGCCTGTCGTCTTTTTCTTCCTGGCAATATTTTAAGTAATCTTTAACGCCTTGCGGAAAGTGTACGTAATTTCCTTCGTTGATAGAGTAAATTTTCCCAATATCTGGGAATTTCATATTTGGGTGCGATAAATAAAAGGAACCAATTGCCGGATTTAACGTAAATCCGTTAACACCATGTCCCGATGTATAAACCAACATGGTTGAAGTGCCGTAAACCACGTAACCGGCAGCAACCTGCTGATTTCCGCGTTGCAAAAAATCGATCTTTTCAACGGGTGTTCCAATGGGTGTAACACGACGGTAAATTGAAAAAATAGTTCCTACAGACACGTTTACATCAATGTTGGAAGAGCCGTCCAGCGGATCCATCAACATAATATATTTATTTTCGTTTGTGCCGTGTTTCCCTTTTACGGTCACAAAATCATCTTCTTCTTCGCTGGCAATTCCACAAACAATTTCTCGGTTGATGAGTGTTTGCATAAACACCTGATTTGCAAAAACATCTAATTTTTGTTGATTCTCCCCTTGAATATTTATATCGCCGGCATTTCCCAAAATATCAACCAAACCGGCTTTATTCACCTTATAATTAACAACTTTCGCGGCCAGTTTGATAGAACTTAACAAGCGTGTAAATTCTCCGGAAGTTGATTTGTAATGTTTTTGGTTTTCAATAATAAATTCTCCTAAGGTAAGGTTGTTATTTTTCATTGGTGCGCGTAGTTGTTTGTTTGCGCAAATATCGAAAAAAATATTTTTAAAAAGACCTTTGTTTTGAGATAGTTTGGATAAAGATTTTTTACTTTAGCCAATACCATTTAAAATAAAAATGAAAGATGAAACGAGCATATCAAATTTTGAAACACAAGGAAATGATTAATGGCGAACAGCAGCTGTTACCGCTAAAAAATAAAGTTTAAACAGATGAATTTTAGCATTAGAGAAGGAAAAATAAATGACATGCCATTGGTTTTAAACTTGATAAAAGAATTGGCGCATTTTGAAAAAGAGGCCGATGCCGTCGAAATTTCAGTAGCCGACCTAGAAAAAGACGGTTTTGGAAATTACCCGTTGTTTAAAACTTTTGTTGCTGAAGTTGAGGGAGAAATTGTTGGAATGGCTTTGTTTTATCCAAGATATTCAACCTGGAAAGGTCCAACCATTCATTTGGAAGATTTAATCGTCAAAAAAAATAAAAGAGGGTTGAATATAGGAAGCGCCTTGTATAAAAAAGTGATTGAATATGGCTATAATTTGGGCGTAAAAAGAATAGAATGGGTGGTGTTGGACTGGAATACGCCAGCCATAGAATTTTATAAAAAAACCGGAGGACACATTTTAGACGATTGGAAAACGGTTCAAATGAATGAACAAGCCATAAAAAACTATTTGGAATCTTTATGAAAATTTACAAATTTGGAGGGGCCTCGGTAAAAGATGCTGAAGGCATAAAAAATGTGGTACGCGTTTTAAATAACGAAGGATTTAAAAATACGCTCATTGTGATTTCTGCCATGGGTAAAATGACCAATGCTTTTGAAAAAATCATTAATTCCTATCATTATAAAACCGATGATTTACTGCAACATATTGAATTCGTAAAGGATTATCATTCAACAATCATAAATGCGCTGTTCGAAAATAAATTAACTCCGATTTTTAAGGAAGTTGAGGTTCTTTTTAAAGAATTAAACAAGTTTTTAAACGCAAACAAATCAAAAGATTATAACTTTATTTACGATCAGATTGTTGGATTTGGTGAATTGCTTTCAACCAAAATTGTGAGCGCTTATTTAAATGAAATTGGCATTGAAAATCAGTGGATTGATGTGCGAGAATACATAAAAACCGATGACAGTTACCGGGATGCTTATGTAAATTGGGAACTGACTTCCAAAAATATTTCAAGCTTAAATCCCAATAAATTATACATTACCCAAGGATTTTTGGGCGAAGATGCACAGGGAAATACCACAACGTTGGGAAGAGAAGGCTCTGATTATACTGCTGCCATATTTGCACATTGCCTAAACGCCAAAAGTTTGACCATTTGGAAAGATGTTGACGGCGTGCTTAATGCCGATCCGCGTTATTTTGAAAATGCCCAATTACTGCATCAAATATCTTACAGCGAAGCCATTGAAATGGCATTTTACGGCGCTTCGGTTATTCATCCAAAAACGTTGAAACCGCTTGAAAACAAAATCATTCCGCTCTATGTCCGTTCTTTTTTTAACCTGGAAGAAAAAGGAACAACCGTTGGAAAAGGAATTGATTTAATTCCCGATGTACCCTGTTTTATTTTAAAACAAGATCAAATACTGGTGTCAATTTCTGCGTTGGATTTTTCATTTATGGTTGAATCTAACCTCAGCGACATTTTCAGCATTTTACACGACAATAAATTGAAAGTGAATTTAATTCAAAATTCAGCCATTAGTTTTTCGGTATGCATTGAAGATAAATTCAACAATTTTCAACATTTTTTAACCGCACTGAAATCGAAATATAAAGTGACTTATGTAGAAAATGTTTTGTTGTATACCATAAGGCACGCAACTGAAAAGGCCATTGATGAAATTGAACAAAAAGGTGAAGTGCTGTTAAAACAGGCAACAAAAGGAACGGTTCAGTTGGTTATGAAATAAGTTAGATGGTTTATGGCCAATAAAATGAGTGCTATTGCCTGAGCCAACTCACCCGTAACTGATAATATAAGTCGGCTCATGAGAAAAAATTGCGTATTTTTGTAGCTCCCTAAAATTAACCAATTATACTTGAATGAGTTTAGTTTCAGCTAAAGAAGTTGCAAAAGTCGTAAACCTTGATAAATACGGATTTATTGGCACATTTTTTGGCTGGACGTTAATGAAAATCCTTCGTATTTCCACCATTAACAAAATTTATAACAAACACAAGCATTTAAAAGACTTGGAGTTTTTTACCGCATTGCTTGGTGATTTGCAAATTAAATTTGAAATTCCTGAAGAAGATTTAAGGCGAATCCCGAAATCTGGCGCATTTATTACTGTATCCAACCATCCGCTAGGAGGAATAGACGGTATTTTATTGTTAAAATTATTGATTGAGAACCGTCCGGATTATAAAATTATTGCAAATTTTTTACTTCAAAGAATTGAGCCAATGAAGCCTTTTATTATGCCTGTAAATCCGTTTGAGGACCGAAAGGACAAAAAATCAAGCATCACAGGTTTAAAAAATGCTTTGGAACATTTAAGGGATGGCAATGCCTTGGGCGTATTTCCGGCAGGTGAAGTTTCAACCTATAAGGACGGAAGATTAATTGTGGACAAGCCTTGGGAAGAAAGTGCCATTAAATTAATTCAAAAAGCGCGCGTGCCGGTTATTCCAATTTATTTTCATGCAAGAAACAGCAGATTCTTTTATCTTCTTTCCAAGCTTAATTCCAAATTTCGCACCGCCAAATTACCTTCCGAAGTATTGTCGCAAAAAGGCCGTGTAATTAAAGTTAGGATTGGAAAACCGATACCGGTAAAAGACTTGGAAGAGTATGATAATACACAAGATTTTTGCGATTTCATTCGTAAAAAAACATATATGCTTGCAAATCCTTTTGAGAAAGGGCCCATAAAATTAAAGGCTCCTTCTTTAAAAATACCCAAACCTCCAAAAAAAATTGTGAGCCAAAAAAATATTGACAAAATGATTTTAGAAGTGGAAGCCCTAAGAAATGGGGATGGCCGTTTGCTTAAAAGTAAAAACTATGAAGTGTTTTTTGCCTTGAGTAAACAAATTCCAAATATCACTTTTGAAATTGGGCGTTTACGAGAAATTACTTTCAGGGAAGTGGGCGAAGGCACCAATGAATCTATAGATTTAGATGCTTTTGACAGTTATTACCACCATTTATTTTTATGGGACAATGAAGCCAACAAAGTGGCAGGCGCTTACCGAATGGGATTGGGAAAAAATATCTTTAAAAAATACGGGATTGAAGGTTTTTACGTACACACGCTATTCAAATTTGAACCCGAATTGTACCTAATGATGGAGAATTCCATTGAAATGGGCCGCGCTTTTGTAATTAAAGAGTACCAACAAAAACCAATGCCTTTATTTTTGCTTTGGAAAGGAATTGTTCATATAACTTTAAGATATCCGGAATATAAATATTTAATTGGCGGCGTAAGTATCAGCAATCAGTTTTCAAATTTCTCAAAATCGTTAATGATTGAGTTTATGAAATCTCATTATTATGATCCTTATGTGGCGCAGTATATTCATCCTAAAAAGGAATATAAAGTTAAATTAAAAGATGCCGACAAAGATTTTGTTTTTGACGCCACGCAAGCCGATATGAACAAATTCGACAAAATTATTGATGAAATTGAACCGGGTTCATTGCGAATTCCCGTATTGATTAAAAAATACGTGAAGCAAAATGCCCGATTGGTGGCGTTTAATGTGGATCCGAAATTTAACAACGCCATTGACGGCTTGATGTACATTAGGGTCGCTGATATCCCTGAAAGCACCGTAAAACCTGTGATGGAAGAGCTTCAGGCTGAACTGGAAAAATCGCTTGAAAACGAAAATAAAGAAAAGGAAACTTCTTTAGATTCTCTATAAAATTAAAACCACGCTTTTTTATTGATTTGGTACATATAAACAAATTCTTCATCAGATTTTGTAAGGTAAATAATGCCTTCCACCAATCCTATAATACTGGTTACCGCACCGCCAATTCCGCAAGTTACAATGGTTATTGACAGTAAAATGATGCCTTCATTGGTGTAGCCGAGCACAAATTTATGGATGCCGAAAACGCCCAATAAAATTCCCAATACACCGGCTAAAACTCTTTTGCTTTCCTGGCTGCTTTTTGGGATTACATTCCCATTATCGTCTAGTACTTCCATGGTTTTAATTTTTAGTAACTATAAATTTACAAAAATTTTAAGATAAAAAAGCAACATCTTTTGGTTCCCAAAGTTCAATTTTATTTCCTTCAGGATCTAAAATCCAGCCAAATTTTCCGTAATCATATTCTTCAATTTCTCCAATTACAGCAACACCTTCTAGTTTTAACTTATCTAAAAGTAAATTTAAATCATCAACCCTGTAATTAAACATAAAATCTTTTGTTGAAGGAGAAAAATAAACGGTGTCGCTTTTAAACGGACTCCATTGCGTGCAAGCCGGATTTCCTTTGTTGTCTTTCCACCAAAAAGTGGAACCCCAATCGTCAGTATTAAAATTAAGGTGTTTTTTATACCAATCTTTTAGTTTGGCAGGATCATCCGATTTAAAAAAAAGTCCGCCAATGCCTGTAACTCTTTTTATTTCATCTTTCCTTTTTACTGATTCTTTTGAAAAAAACAACGCATCAACCTTATCAACAATTGTTTGCGCGAGCTTCACCTTAGATTCAACCGTCCAGCCTGCAATATGTGGCGAAAGCAATACGTTTTCTGCGTGAATTAAATAGTCAAATGCTTTGGGAAAAGAATCGTTTTCAAACAGATTTTCGAAAGATAATTTTTCATATTCCAGTACATCCAAACAAGCGCCCAATATTTTTTTTTCAATCATTGCTTCCACCAAATCATCGGTAACAACGGCAGAGCCCCGAGCTGTATTGATGAGGTAAAAAGGTTTTTTAAAATTACTGATAAATTGTGCATTTATCATATGGTGAGACAATTTATTGAAAGGAGTATGCAAACTCAACACATCCGTTTTTTCCTGTAATTTATCCAAAGTTACCTGTTTGCAATTTTCATCGCCAACACCTTCTTTGATGTCGTAACAAATTACTTCAACCTCAAAACCTTTTAGTTTTTTTGCAAAGGCTTTTCCCATATTTCCATAGCCGATAATGCCTACTGTTTTGCCTTCCAACTCAATTCCCCTGTTGGCTTCCCGCAACCATTTTCCCGCTCTGATTTCGAGATCGGCTTTTTTTAGTTTGTTGAACAAGGATAAAATCATTCCCAGCGCGTGTTCGCCAACGGCGTTTCTGTTGCCTTCGGGCGCTGAAATTAATTCAATTCCCATTTTTTCGGCAAATTCAACATCAATGCTTTCCAAGCCGGCACCAACGCGGGCAATAAATTTTAAGTTGGTGGCTTTTTCTAAAAATTGATGGTCGATGTTGAACCTGCTTCTGATAACGATGCCATCATAACCCGAAATCTTTTCTTCAATTTGCTGTTTGGATGAAAAATAATCTTCCTCACAAACGCATCCCAGTTTTTCCAAACCAGCTTGCAGAATTGGGTGATTGCTGTCTATCAGAAGGACTTTCATTGTTGGTGTTTTTTGGAGTTATATGTTATAGGTTATTAGTTATAAGTTTTTAAAGTTAAAGTTTTAAACAAATAAACGATTAAACATTTTCAACTTTTAACATTTAACTTTTAACTTGTCGGAAGGCATTTAATACTGCTCCTCGTCACTAGGGAAATCCCTGCTTTTTACATCGGCAATATAGCTTTCAAAAGCCGTGGTCATTTCGGTATATAAATCCATATAGCGGCGCAAAAATCGCGGATGAAATTCGTGGGTCATTCCCAACATATCATGCGTCACCAATACTTGTCCGTCCACACCATTTCCGGCACCGATTCCAATAACCGGAATAGAAATGCTTTCGGCTATTTTTTGTGCCAATTTTGCGGGAACTTTTTCTAAAACCAAGGCAAAACAACCCAATTTTTCGAGCAATAAAGCATCTTCCATTAATTTTTCGGCTTCTTCCTCTTCCTTCGCCCTTACCGTGTAAGTTCCAAATTTATAAATGGATTGCGGTGTCAATCCCAAATGTCCCATCACTGGGATTCCTGCTGTTAAAATTCTGATGATGGATTCGCTAATTTCGCTTCCGCCTTCCAATTTCACCGCATGTCCGCCCGATTCTTTCATAATTCGGATGGAGGAATCCAACGCATTTCTTGAATTTCCCTGATAGCTCCCAAAGGGTAAATCTACCACCACCAAACTTCTGTGAATCGCCCGTACTACAGAACTTGCATGGTAAATCATTTGATCTAAAGTTATTGGCAAAGTAGTTTCGTGGCCAGCCATCACGTTAGAAGCTGAATCGCCCACCAAAATAATATCAACTCCGGCATTGTCTATTATTTTTGCCATTGTATAATCATAAGCGGTAAGCATGGCAATTTTTTCGCCATTTTTTTTCATTTCCACCACACTTTTGGTGGTAATTCTTTTATAGTCTTTTTTAGCTGTAGACATTTTCTTGTTGTTTAAACTTTTGGAAGGTAAAAGTAATGAAAAAAGAACGTTCTTTTAAAAACTTTGCTTTTTATCGCCTAATAACTGCTGAAATATTTGGTTAAAAACTCAAACATTTACAGTTACTTAAAGGAAATTTAAAATAATTATTTGAACCTAACTATTTTAAAATTATATTTACTTAAAATTACTTTGGTTTGGCGAAAAAAGATAAAAATACCGACAAATATATTCCTGAATTGGAAGAAAAAATCATTGATCTTAGCCTTAAGCTTAAAAGTAAAACCAATGAACTCAATGCAGCCATTGAATCCAATTCAAAAATTCTTGGTAAACTGACCCACAATTTAAAAAACCCTATTGGTGTTATATTTTCCTTTTCAGAAATGATGCTTGAAGACCTTGCCGATTATTCAATAGAAAAATTGGAAAAGCACATACAAATTATTAATAATTCCGCAACATTTTCGTTGGCTCTTCTCGACACCATTTCAAAATATTCAAGGGTACTGTCGCCAAATTTCGCCCTAAAACCGGAACAGTTAAATTATATTGAATTGTTGACGGAAGTGTTGAATGAATTTAAATTTGAAACTGCCAAAAAAAATATTGAGGTAGTCTTTAACCAGCCAAAAGAACGCATTATTTTAACGCTTGACAAAGATGAAATTACACAGGCTTTAAATGCCGTTTTAAACAACGCATTGCGCTATTCCAATGAAAATTCAACCATAACCATTACAGTTGAAGCGCTTAAAAATATGGTTGAAACCACCATCGCCGACCAAGGAATTGGAATTTCTGAAGCAGACTTGCCGCATATTTTTGAAGAATTTTATGTGGTAAATACGTATTCTGAAGATAAACAAAAATGCATTGGCTTGGGATTGGCTCTCGCCAAGAAAATTGCAGAACTTCATAAAGGAAAAATTTCAGCAAAAAGCACTTTAGAAAAAGGTACAAGTTTTGTAATTAGTCTTCTCAATAGTTAAAAATAATTCATCGGTTATTTTTTAAAGTTCCTTAATATTTAAAATCCAAAATAAACAACAATTCAAAATAATTTGTATTTTACGCCCATTAAACCCCTTAGAGTGTGAGAATGGAACATTTAGATCCCATAAAGAATATACATGTTGATAATGAAGAAGAGACCCCTAAATTAAAAAGTCTTGATGAAAAAGCCATGTTAAATAAAGACCTGTATTTTACATTTTTTGAGCAAGCGCCAGTTGCCTTATGGGTTGAGGATTTCTCAAAAGCAAAACTTTTTCTTGAAAAAAACGCCAAAGAAAAGAATACCGACATAAAATCATTTATTGCCGAAAATCCAAAATTTATTAAACAATTAATTGATCTTATTGAGATTAAAGACATTAATGATGCTGCTTTAAAATTATACAAAGCCAATACTAAACAGGAATTATTGCAAAACTTAAAGTTGGTTTTCGCAAAAAAATCCTACAGAGGTTTTTCAAAATTGGTAGTTGCCATTCTTCTTGGAGAGACCGTGACCGAAATTGAAACTATTAATAAAACGTTACAAGGAGAAGAGTTTGATGCCTTGGTAAAATATAAAGTGAGTGCCGGAAGTGAAATATCGCTTGAAAATGTGATTGTATCCATAGAAAATATTACTGATAACGTAAAAGCAAGAAAAGCTGTCATTGAGAGTGAATACCGATACAAAGAAGCACAGTCATTGGCGAAAATCGGAAGCTGGTTCCACAATTTTGAAATCGACGAATCACATTGGTCCGATGAAGCCTATAATATTTTGGGATTGGTTGCTGGAAAGGATTTTTTAAATATTGAGGTTTTTATAGGTTTTGTGCATCCTGATGATCGGGAATTTACATTAGACTATTCCATTGAATCTTTTCTGAAAAACCCTATCCAACATTTACAATACAGGATTATTACCGTGGGCGGGGAATTAAAATACATCTCTGAAATTAGAAGGGCGATTATTGAAAACCAGCGTATTGTTAAAATTATTGGAATTGGCCAGGATATTACAGAGCGTGTTCTTAATGATCAAAAATTTACGGTCACCAAAAACTTTTTATCAAATACCCTTTCTAGCATTAAAGATGGTTTGGTGATATTGGACCGCGACTCAAAATACATTTATGTAAATGAAAAGGCGGCCGATTTATTGGGTAAAAATGCGCAGCATCTTATAGGAAAGAATCTTTGGACAGAATTTCCCGAAAAAGAGGGCGATTTATTTTATGACAATTACCAAAAAGCTATCACAAAAGGAAAACCCCTAAGTTTTGAAAATTATTATAAGCCATGGAATAAATGGTTTGAAAACAGAATAATTCCATCTCAGGATGGCGTACTCATGTTTTTTCATGAAACAACTGATAAAAGAGAAACAGACAATAAAATAAAAGCAGCGTATAATATTATCAATAAAAGTTCCTCGGTTGCTTTTTTATGTGAAAATAAACATGATTTTCCTATTGTTTTTACTTCAGAAAACTCACATAATTTATTTGGGTATACACATCATGAGCTCCTTGCAGGTAACGTTAAATTGTACCAATTGCTTCACAAAGATGATGTGGAATGGGTGAGTAAGGAATTCATAAAATTTTTGAAAAACGAAAAATCAGACGAATTAAAGTTTCAACCTTTCCGAATTTTTACCAAAAACAAGGAAGTTAAATGGGTTCGTGCCAATTTAGATGTTGTTAGAAATAGTGTTAATGAAATCACCCATATTCAAGGAATTTCAGAAGATATTACAGAACACAAAAAAGCAGATGATTTGTTTTTTGAGAGCAATCAACGATTAAAAGACCAATTTAATCATACACCATTGGCATCCATCATTTGGGATGTAGATTTTAATGTATTGGAATGGAATAGTTCCGCAGAACGTATATTTGGATATTCTGCTGAAGAGGCGAAAGAAAAGCCTATAAAAGATTTGATTACCTCACCGGATTTAGTTTTCGAAATGGACAAAATTCGTAAAAACATATTGACTCAAAAAAGCGGTCATAAAGGCACCAATGAAAATGTAACCAAAAGCGGTAAAATTATCACTTGCGAATGGTACAATGTGAGCTTAAAAGATTGCTCAGGAGCGGTAATTGGCGCAGCTTCATTGGTTGATGATGTTACAGATCGCATCAATTCAAAAAAATTACTTGAAAAGTCTGAAAGAAAATACAGAGACATTTTTGAAAAAGCTGTGGATGCCGTTCTTATTATAAAAGACGGCCATTTTGTGGACTGCAATGAATCAGCGCTAAAAATGTTTGGTTTGGACAAAAAAACGCTTTTTAGTATACATCCAGGACAACTTTCGCCAGTAAGGCAACCAGACGGAGCCAGCTCTTTTCTAAAAGCAGAAGAAATGATGAAAATTGCGTTGGAAAAAGGCAGCAACAGATACCGATGTAATCAACAACACAGCGATGGTCATATTTTCCCTACTGAAATAACGCTGACAAGGATTAATGAAGGAGATGATGGATTTACCATTCATGTGGTTATCTCAGATATTACGGAAAGAGTTAAGAAAGAGGTTTTGGAAGATGTGCTTTACAACATCTCAAAAGCGGCATTGACCATTGGTGATTTTCATGAATTTAGTTTATTTATCAGAAATGAATTGCATAAAATAATTGATACCAGCAATTTTTTTATTGCACTTCACGATGAAGAAACTGATATGATTTCCACACCAGTTTTTGTGGATGAGAAAGAGATGGCAGAAGATTTTTCAGCAAAAAATTCTTTAACAGGATATGTCATAAAATCAAAAAAACCATTAATCCTAAATAAGGAAACACATTTTGAATTCATCAAAGAAAAAAAGGTTGAATTGATAGGGGAATATGCCAATATTTGGGTAGGTGTTCCCTTATTTATTCAAGGAAAATGTATTGGGGCAATCGTGGTGCAAAGTTATGAAGATGAAAATGCCTATAATGAAAATGACGTGCATTTATTAGAGTTTGTCGCCGATCAAATTAGCACCACCATCCAACGTAAAAAAGTTGAAAACGAATTAAACCAGGCTTTAGCCCAGGCAAAAGAATCGGACAGGCTAAAGTCGGCTTTTTTGGCAAATATGAGTCATGAAATCAGAACACCTATGAACGGCATTATTGGGTTTTCAGAATTGTGTCTGGATCCAAATATTACAAAAGACAAGCAAAAAGATTACGCAAACATTGTGATTAAAAGCAGCAAGCGGTTACTTTCCATCGTAAATGATATATTAGACATTTCAAAAATTGAGGCTGGTTTAGAAACCCTTAACTTAGAAAGTGTTAACCTCAATAAATTGCTCGATGAATTAATGAACTTTTACACACCAATTGCCAAGGAAAATAATTTAATATTAAGCTGTGAGAGAGGTCTTGAAAATTATAAAAGTTCTATTGAAACTGATAAAACAAAATTAAATCAGGTGCTTACAAATCTTCTGTCTAATGCGTTTAAATTTACAGATACCGGAAGCATTACATTCGGGTACGAATTGATTGAAAACAACCTGCAATTTTATGTAAAAGATACCGGAATTGGGGTTGAAGACAGTTTGCAACAAAGAATTTTTGAGCGATTTTCCCAAGGTGAACTAAATTTAAGCAAGCAGCATAAAGGTACAGGGCTTGGTTTGGCAATCACCAAAAAAATTGTTGAATTGTTTAATGGAGAAATTTGGTTAAATTCGTGTGAAAATGGAACAACAATTTATTTTACCATACCTTTTAAAAAGTCAAAAATACCATTAATTTCTTCTGTAATTGAAGATCAAAAACCAACAATCGAAGTGAAAAACAAGGAGATAAACATTTTAGTGGCCGAAGACGAAGAATACAATATGATGTATATCAATGAGTTATTCTCAACAACCCATATTAAAATTATGGAAGCCAATAATGGTAAAAAAGCCTTGGAATTGGCGCAAAGCCATCCAGAAATTCAATTGGTGCTCATGGACATAAAAATGCCGGTGATGGACGGAAATGAAGCCATGAAAGAAATTAAAAAGCTGAGACCTTCACTGCCAATTATTGCCCTTTCGGCTTTCGCCATGGAATCTGATAAAACAATCGCACTGGCGCTAGGATTTGATGCTTATTTAACAAAGCCTTTAGATCGGAAATTATTGTTCCAACTCATTGAAAAGTTTTCTAAACAAGAATAAAAATAAGTAAAAAAGAATTCTTTAACTCAAAACATTTTTAACGCGTCCAATTTCTCCGGTTTCTAACAGAACTTTTATGCCATGCGGATGCGTTGTGGCGTTTGTGAGGATTCTTTTTACTGCACCTTCAGTTAATTCGCCCGTTCGCTGATGGTTTTTCTGCACAATTTCAACCTTTTTTCCTGCTTGTATGTTTTTTCTGATCGTTCCGCTTAGGTTTTTGTTTTCCATATATTTTATTTATCTAATAAAAATTTTAAAAAATTGAAATTTCGGTTTCTGTAGTAAACAATTCCAAAAATTTTATTCCCTTGCTCGAATTACCTTTTTTGTTCAATCTCGGACTCCAAACAGCGATGCTGTATTTTTTTGGAAGAATGGCCACAATGCCACCGCCAACGCCACTTTTTCCCGGCAAACCCACTTTAAAGGTAAATTCTCCAGCCTCATCATAAAATCCGCAGGTTTGCATAATGGCATTCACGCGTTTTGATTTGCTGATGCTAATCACCCGCTCTTTGGTGAATGGATTAACGCCATAGTCCGCCAGAAAAAGAAATGTCTGAGAAAGTTCCCTGCAGGTCATTTCAATGGAACATAAATTGAAATAAAAATCGAGTACCACATCAATATCATTTTTAATGTTTCCGAAGGATTTCATCAAGTTAATTAAAGCGGCATTTCTATGGCCCGTTATTTTCTCCGATTCTGCTATTCTCGAACAATAATCAATGTTGGGATTTCCTGAAATGCTTCTCACAAATGCAATAAAATCATCTTTCGGATTTTTAAGATGGCTCACCAAAATATCGGAAATAACCAAAGCGCCAGAATTTATGAGCGGATTTCTCGGAATTCCTTTATTAAATTCCAACTGAAACAGCGAATTGAAAGATGTGCCTGAAGGTTCAACGCCGACCCTTTCCCATAATTTTTCACCTTCCTGTTTGTATGCCAATACCAGTGACAAAACTTTCGCAATACTTTGAATGGAAAACTTTTCCTCAGCATCTCCAAACTGGTAATGCTTATGGTTGATGGTGGTTAAATGAACGCCAAATTTTGTAGAATCCACATTGCCCAACTCGGGAATGTACGTGGCAACTTCCCCTAAATCTTCCGTTTTGCTTAACTCCTTATTTATTTTTATAAATATTTTATTGTAATTCATGTTATTAAGATCGTTGTTTTAGTAAAAAGTCCGAAGACCGATCCCGATAGCTATTGGGACCGAAGTAAGACAATGAAAATTTTAACTTATGTTTTCCGCTCCAACATTGGTTCCCCCCTTGAGGCCTGTATTGAGCTTAGTCGAAATAGGGGCTAGGGGGCGTTTTTTAAAATGCACATCCATTTGCGGAAAAGGAATACTGATGTTGTTCTCTATAAACTTTCTGTTAATTATTTTTCTGATGTCACTTTTTTCCTTTTCAATCCTAAAAATATTTTCGCTAAAAAACAACACTTGAAAGTCCAATGAAGATTCTCCAAAATCCAAAAACTGAATGTCAACCAAACTTTCATCTGTGATATCTGAATGTTCCAAAGCGCTTTCAGTTAACACCTTAATCACCAAATCAACATCGCTGCCATAGGCTACGCCCACTTTTATTTTAAAACGCGTCTTTTTGGACTGATGGCTCCAGTTGATTACTTTGTTTGTGGTAATTAATGAATTTGGAATGATGATGGTGATTTCGTCACGGTTTGAGCCGGTAGATGTTCGCAGGCCAATTTCCTGGATCCGTACAATATCATCATCTATTTCCAGCACATCGCCCACTTTTATGGATCTTTCCGAAAGCAAAATAATGCCTGATACAACATCGTTAAATGTTTGCTGCAATCCCAGGCCAATTCCCACAAGCAATGCGGCAGAACCCGCAACCAATACGGTGATTTTTACTCCGATAGTTTCCAGCAAAAACGCAAAAGCAATCACCCAAATGACATATTTAATAATTTGAAACAGCGCATAGGTATTTCCCAGATCCTGGCTTTTTTGCTTTTGCTTTCGAAACATCGTTGTTTTTATGAGCCATAATATCACTTTGGTAATCAGAAAAACAATGAAAATGGCCACAATGGTATAAGCCCTCAAAGTATATTCGCCTAAGCTGAACAATTCAAATTCTAAAAATTCGCGTATGGTTTCAAAAGTGTTTTTTATCATTTTTTGGGATGATTTAAATCCGCATAAATTTATGACTTATATTTTGTTTTTAGCTATTTGCTAAGTTGAAATATTTTAGACGGAAACTGATGAATCTTTGCAGTAAAAAGACAAAAAAAATTTATCTATTTTTATCTTTTTAGCTTGAAGTTTTAAGTACTTTAGCGCCGTAAAAGTTACTCATGTTAACATCTCATTTAGGCGAATTATTCGCTTTATTGACCGCGGTTTTTTGGACCACCACAAGCTTGTCTTTTCAACAAGCAACCAGAAGAGCTGGATCTTTGTCGGTCAACGTATTGCGCCTCATCATTGCTTTTTTCATCTATGCCGTCATTTCCTATTTCTCACGAGGATTGTTTTTGCCGTTTGATGCCACTTCCCATCAATGGATTTGGATGTCAATTTCGGGATTGGTAGGCTTTGTTTTTGGCGATTATTTTTTGTTTAAATCGTACGAGTTAATCAGCGCAAGAATTTCCATGTTAATCATGTCGTTAAGCGCGCCAATTGCCGCATATTTTGGATGGTTTATTTTGGGGGAAACCATGAATCTCCTTTCTTTGATGGCCATGTTTATCACCATTTTTGGAATTATGATGGTGATTACGGAAAAAAAGAAATTGGATGATGAAAAATTGGGGATCAAAAACAAAAAAATTCAATTTTCATTTTCTCCCAAAGGAATGTTATTCGCCTTTTTGGGAGCCATCGGTCAAGCGTTAGGATTGGTTTTAAGCAAATATGGAATGGGCGATTACAACGTTTTTGCAGCAACCCAAATTAGGATTATTGCAGGAACAATTGGATTTGTTTTACTAATCACCTTGATTAAAAGATGGCCAAAAGTCAAACAAGCTGTAGCTGATTCCATTTCCATGAAATTTATCGTCATTGGTTCTATATTTGGTCCGTTTTTAGGGGTTTACGCCTCATTATTGGCCGTAAAATATACAACTGTCGGCATTGCTTCAACCATTATGGCCATTATTCCAGTTTTAATTATTCCGCCGGCCATTTTACTTTATAAAGAAAAAGTTACGGTCAAAGAAGTAATTGGCGCTTTTATCGCGCTTGGCGGCATTGTATTGTTTTTTATTCAGTAAATAATTTGAATAGCTATGCTATCAATATATTAGTTTGTCAAATTCTGGAATTAATTGCCAATAAGTTAATTATTATTTAAACACATATAGTGTATAATTATTTATAGTAATTTTGTGTGCGTTTTATAAAAACTTTGATACAAGCAAAACACCAACCAATTGAAGATCCTTAACAACATAAAACAGTTTTTGATTCGAAATTTCAGTTTT
>JAUSOJ010000073.1 GCA_030656195.1 Lutibacter sp. | reverse complement strand
CGGCGGAGTAGCTTCTTTTTGTTTTTCCAATTCCAATGCAATGGATGAATTGTCCCAATAGCCAACATCTTTAACTATTTTTACATCTATAAATCGAGCCGTAATATGAGCAGGAATTTCATACAGCTGGTTGTTTGACGTTAGCCTTCCCTGCCACAATCCCCAAAAATTTACCCAGGTTTCTCCTTTATCTGTAACAACCATTTCATATTCGGATTCTTCGGGAACAAAATTCCACGACGAAAAAATAGCTGCGTCTTGTTTGTTTTGAGAAACCAACTGCGTCAAGGTTTGCGCATTTTTTTCGGTTACATTATTTAAAATTTTGGCAGTATCTGTGTAATGAGTTGCCATAGATTCCCAGTTTTGATTTTCATAGTCTTTAATAACTTGTTTGTAGGTGTCAATCTCCTTCGATTGTTGTGTGTAACGTTTGGTTTGTTGATTACAAGCTGTGAAAAGTACTATTGAAAATCCTAATAATATTAGTTTTTTCATAAGATTTGATTTTTAAATTCGGGCATGACCATATCAAATCATACCCGAATTTGGCTTAGTTAGTAGCTAAAAGTTGATTATTTTTTTGATGCTGAATATGATAAATCTGGACGCATACCCCCTGTTTTGCTTTCATATTTATCAACGTATTTAAACATATCTTCAAATAGTTTCTTTCCTTCTTCACCTAATAAAGCATCATTTTCATCACTTTGCCTGGCATAGTCCTGGGCATCTTTGGCTGATACTACCGCTAAGAAATAATCCCCCATAGTTCCAAATCCGGCACGATAGATTCTGAAGTGTTCTTTGGAGCCTTTTTTCTCATAAAGCGCTTTAAGCTCTTTTATTTTTTCTCTTAAATTTTGAACATTTTCAGGTGTAACATATAAAAAATGCCATTTACGATAGTTTTTGCCTTCGGTATTAATGGTAAGACCATTTGGCATATAGGAAAGCTCACTGTTTAAAACCACAATATAATCGCCGTGCTTGTCGTAACATTTATTAAAGCGATCAAAAATGGCCCTAAAATTTTCATTTCCCATTTTTTCTGCCAATGGCGCTAAAGTATTTTTATCCAAATCGGCCATATTTTTTATGGGCGTTATGCTTAAATACGTGCCATCGTCCATTTGGGCAGTTGTCCAATCAGCATCTTTTAAATCGTGCTTTTTGCAGGCTGCAATAAAATCTTTGGACACTTTTTCATATTCGCTGGTCATTGAAGGTTTTACTTGATCGTTATGAATCCAAAAAGTTTGGTTGCCTTGCGCGTTTGAAATCATTGGCAGCAGCAATAGTGTTATTGCGAGTAACATTGTTGTTTTTAGTGTTTTCATGACTGAAGTTATTTTAGTTTAATTACTCAATTCTTCATTTAGTGAGTATAAATAGGCCCAGGAATTTTCAAGAGAAGCCCTAAATTTGGCTCTCATATCATCGGTTTTTTTCTTCCCGTGTTTGTTTTCATAAATTTTCCAAATACCGTCTCTGGTTATGTCTAAATCTGCATAGCCTTTGTAAGGTGTTGAAATCATAAAATCAGGAGAATCTGGACCTCCGCCCATAAAAGTGTACCAACTTCCTCTTGGTGATCCTTCAACAGATCTTAACAATGAAGAAGTTTCTTTGATCACGTCGTTAAAAACAACGCTATTATCCACTCTAAAGAAACTTACCCAGACCATTTTTGTGCCTTCTAAAGGAGAAGTTCTGCTCACTTCAGGCATCGTGCGCGCAATGTTGTAATTCACTTTTTCAACATGCGGCATAATAAAATCAAGCACTTTCATACGGCACTCTTTTCCTGCTGCGTCTTCTTTGTCCATTTCAGCCCAATTGTCCATCATACCTGTTAAAACATACATGATTCCTTCTCCTTGCACGCGCCTCCAAACATTAAATTTGTCGGTTCCTTTTTTCTCCAAATAACATTCTTTCCACATTTTTACACCTGCAACAAATTGTGATTCGTGGCCAGGTTTCACAGTTATCTCACTCATGTTTAATAGTTTGCTGCCATCATTTTGTGATATGGCCAACATTGGAATAAGTACTGCAACGAATAATAATTTTCTCATAATTTTGATTATTTAATTGGTTAGATATGCCAAAACTAAGCAGTTAACTTCAGGAAAAATTGCACAATTATCGCAAAAACTTGGACTTTTATGGCAAAAGGGATGGTTTAAATGTATAAATAGGTAATTTGGAAATTAAGGTCGATTTTTTTAGGACAAGCGCGATGTATTGTCTTTTTTATAAGCAGACGGACTGCAGCCAAACTGATTTTTGAAAGCTCTTGAAAAATAAGTTTGGTCGCTAAAACCTGTCTGAAAACAAATATCAGCCAAGGTCCCTGCATTTTTTTTGATTAAATCTGCTGCGCGTTGCAATCGAATGTTACGGATTAATTGACCCGGCGCCTGATCGATAAGCGCTTGAAGTTTACGGTGTAATTGCGACGGACTTAAACACATTTTATCGGCAAGTTGTTCCACACCAAAACTGGTGTTTTCGATATGGTCTTTTATGTGTTGTATGGCTTTTTCCAAAAACTGTTGATCAACCGATGCCAACGGAATTTCATCTGCGGCAACAACAAATTTATTTTGGTATTTTTTAAGAAGCTGATCTCTTTGCTGAATGAGATTATTGATGATTATTTGAAGTTCTTTTACGCTAAATGGCTTTGTTAAATACGCTTCAATACCGGTTTCCAATCCCGCAAGCCTGTCTTCTTGGGCAGCTTTTCCTGTTAAAATAACAATTGGAATGTGGCTGGTTTTTTCCTCGTTTCTTAATAAGTGTACCATAGAAATTCCGTCTAGTTTTGGCATCATCACATCGGTGATAATAACATCAGGAATGACTTTTTTAGCTTGTTCAAATCCTTCTTCACCATTAGATGCTTCAATAACTTTGTAGGTTGGTTGCAATATATTTTTGATAAATGTTCGAATTGCCGCATTGTCTTCCACCAACACAATGATTTTTTTATCGAAGTTTATTTCAGGTATTTGCAGCTTATTATTTTGATGTTGCTTTAAATCCGCAGGTGTTTGGGTTTTTATTTCATTCACCGATTCATTCATTATTTCAGAAACAGCGCCTACTGGAATTTCTATGGAAAATGTAGTTCCTTTTTGTCCGGATAATTCTTCATTTCTGAAAACCTTAACGTTTCCATCGTGCAATTCCACCAATTCCTTTACCAAAGCCAATCCAATGCCTGTTCCTTCATACAAACGGGTATCTGAATTATCAACCTGATAAAACCTGTCAAAAATGTTGGAAATGGCATCCAGCTCAATCCCAATGCCATTATCGCAAACGCAAATGGACAGAAATTCTTTATCCTTTCTTTGGATTGTTAAGGTGATTTCTCCGTTTTCAGGTGTAAATTTTAAGGCATTTGACAAAATATTCATCATAATTTTTTCCATTTTCTCCTCATCAAAAACCGCTTGAATATCGGTTTCATCTGAAACAAAATTCAGAGAAATACGTCTTTTTTCTGAAAAAGACTCTACGGAAAAAAATAGATTTTTGAGAAATAATACCATATTTTGCTGAGAAAGTTTTAAGGTCATCTTTCCTGCTTCCAATTTTGAAATATCCAGCAATTCATTGATTAGTTTTAAAAGTGTTTTCGCATTTTGATTGATGCCTTCTGCTTGCTTTTTTATATAATTTGTTGGCGTTGCTTCCACTAAATTTTCGGCGTAACCGCTAATTAATGTTAATGGTGTTCTAAATTCGTGGGAAATATTGGCGAAAAAACGCGATTTTAATTGGTCTAAAACTTTCAAAGTATGGTACTCTTTTTGTTCAAGTTCCAAATCGTTTTTAATTTTAATTCGCTTCATTTCATACCTTCTTATAAAATAGAGCAGCAATAAAAAAAGCATTAAATAAACGGTGATTGCCATCCAAGTTCCCGACCAATGCGGTAAAACCCTGAACCTGATAGAAATTCCCTCCTCATTCCACACACCGTCATTGTTGCTGCCTTTCACTTTTAAGGTATAATTTCCTGACGGTAAATGGGTAAACGTTGCTGCTCTTGCATTTTCTAAATAAATCCAGTTTTCATTAAAATTTTCCAACTTATAGGCGTATTTATTTTTGCTGGGTGATGAAAAATCGAGCGCCGCAAATTCAAATATGATGATTTCATCATAGGGTGAAAAAGTGATGTTTTCGTTTCGGTTGATGGGTACTTCTTTAATTTCTGCAATCTCACTCTTTTTTTTACTTTGGCTGTAAACTTTAATGCCAGTAATTCCTATGGAAGGCGGAAACGGATTGTCATTTATTTGATCGGGAAAGAAATAATTGAGTCCGTTTATACCGCCAAAAAACAATTCCCCTTTCGAACTTTTAAAAACGGCGCCTGTATTGAACTCGTTACTTTGCAGTCCATCATCCACATCATAATTTCTGAATTTTTTTGTTTTTAAATTGTATTTTGAAATTCCCTTATTGGTGCTTAGCCAAAGATTATCTTGTG
>JAUSOJ010000057.1 GCA_030656195.1 Lutibacter sp. | reverse complement strand
CTCCCGCGCGCCGGCTGGCCCTATCGCTAAAAATGTTCCCTGAACATTTTCTTTACGCTCTGTCCCGCAATGACGCGGTTCTAGAGATGTTTCTGAGTTTGTTGTGCTAAAACTATTTTTTTAAAAAGCCCCTATTTCGGTACTTTAAAAAACAAGCTCAGCCAACCCATTTTTCTTCCCAGGGCTTCGGTGAAGGCTTCTTTTGGTTTGCTGGTGGTGAAGGTGTTGGTAAATCTGATGGCCATTAACAATAGCGTAATTGCATGCCATTTTAATTTGGCGTTGAAGGTTGGGTTTGGATTTTTTACCCGCCACACGTAATAACCGTTGCGCACCACCATTTTGCCATACTCGTATTGGTTGGGGCGCCCGGATGGATTGTGGTAATGGCTTAGTTTCGCAGCGGTATTGATATACAACTTTCCGGTTTTGGCCACCCGTAAGGAAAAATCGGCATCTTCATACAAGCCGTAGCCTTCAAAATAGGTGGAGAATTGAAAAGTGTCAAAAACGGACTTTTTAAACGCGGAAACACCGCCCATCACCTGCTCCACTTCGTATGTCTTGCCTGATGGCGGCAAGAACCCTACACTTCTTCCATGGGAAAATAAGGGTGAGAACCCGGGCGGACAATCACTGTCGAGCCCTAATTTTTTACGCAACACAAACCGACTCCCGTCTTTGCGTTTGTAACCGTCATAACTGAATTCATTAATATTTGGAGCTTCATTTTCCTTCACTTTTTCCCAAGGCGTTTCATTGCTGATATATCCACCAACCCCCAATGCTTCTGGATGGATTTCAAAAGTTTTAAGCAATTGTTCAAAATAATCGGGTTCCAACACTGTGTCGTCATCCAAAAAACAAACAATGTCCATTTCCTTTCCCACCCTTGCGATGCCGTAGTTGCGTTGTCTGGTTAATCCTTTGTCTTCTTCGGAAACCGAAAAATAGTTGAGGTGTTGAAACCTATTTTGCTCCAGCATCACTTTTGTTTCCTGGTTTGCGGAACCATCCACAATCAATATTTCATCAGGATATAAAGTTTGTTCCTTTACCGACTGCAATAATTTCAGCATGGGGTTTGGACGCATATAGGTGCAGATGATGAGGGTGAAGTTCATATTAAAATTGGTTGAATCGTAAACAAAGAAATAAACACATCTAATATTGATTTCATAAAAGCACTTATAAATTTCTTTTCACTTCCCAAATTTTAGGATTTCTGCTATTGTG
>JAUSOJ010000056.1 GCA_030656195.1 Lutibacter sp. | reverse complement strand
AACAATATAGTATCCCACATTTTGGGTGTAGGAAGTGCTGCTGTTGATGGTTATACCACCTTTACAAGTGGTACAGCCACCTGGTGTATGAGGACCAAAAGAAGCATCATTAGCTAAATTCCATTCAAGTGCAGTTTTGCTCCAATTTCTCATGGACCCAATAACCACATTCTTTAAATGCCATTTTAAATCGCCGCTGAAATCACCGGTGCTTGGTGTATATTGCTCGGTAAAATATAAATCTTTGTCGGGATGTGCATTTTTAACAGTTGATAATGCGCTGATATCACCGGCATATAAATGAAATGCTGAGCCTGCAATATATTGTTTGGCGGCTGGATCATTTAAAACGGAAATTGGATAATCAGGTTTGTCGCAGTTATGGTCCCAAATAATGATTTTGGTGTTGATACTTGCTGTTTGAAAAGCAGGTCCAAGATGGTTTTTGATAAAATCGGCTTGCTGTGGAGCGAGCATTAACAAACTTGGATTGTTTCCCGGATGCAAAGGTTCATTTTGTATGGTTATGGCATCAATAGTAACGCCTTCAGCTTTCATTTTTTGGATATATTTGACAAAATACTGAGCGTAAACGCCATAATATTTTGGTTGTAAACTGCCGCCAATGCTGCTGTTGTTGTCTTTCATCCAAACTGGAGGAGACCAAGGGCTTCCCATAATTTTAATGGTTGGATTGATTGTCAAAATTTCTTTCAACAGCGGAATTAAGTTCACCATATCAGGAGCCAAACTAAATTGTGTCAAGTTCATGTCGGTTTGTCCCGCAGGCAAATCGTTGTAAGAAAAAACGGAGGCGTCCAAATCTGAAGCGCCAATGCTGATTCTTAAATAATTTATGGAGATGGCGTTTTCTGTTTTACCAAATAATTCTTGCAACAATGCTTGTTTTTTATCAGCATTTAACGAATTGATGACTTGAGCGCTTCCGCCGGTAAGCGAAAATCCAAATCCGTCAACAGTTTGAAAAGTTTGAGAATCGTCAACTTCAATGTTTGGATAATTGTTATAGGAATCACTAAATGCTAAAATACCTGTTTGTTTTTGAAGTTTCACGGATTGGTCAGCTTTTGTGAGCCAAAAATCAACTTCATTGGTAACTACAGGCGGCTCAGGCAATGGATTATTGTCTTCATTATTTTGTTTACTGCAATTGTTTAATGCAATAAAAGTAAAAATTAAAATTAGAGATTTCATCATCGTAAATATTTTATTTTTCATTATTGGTAAGTTAATTTAACATAAACAGGCAAATGGTCCGAAGGATATTTCAAATCTTTTGAATCGCTTAAAATTGCATATTTACTAACTTTTAAATCACTGTCTTTAGAGATAAAAATATAATCAATCAATATGGTTACAGGTTCATGGTGGTTAAATCCATTAAAAGTTCC
>JAUSOJ010000052.1 GCA_030656195.1 Lutibacter sp. | reverse complement strand
GCAAGGATGTTTTTATGAGTATATTGTTACGTTAATCAATTTTTTATCATGATTCATTAAAAAGTAAATACACTTAATGATGATTAATTCTTGTTTTATGGATTCGGAACAAAATCCAAAAAAGACATTACTTAAGCCAGGTTAACACAATTTAGAAATACGGAATTTATTGTTCGATTTTGTGAAAAATTACTAATGTTTTTTTTGGTGATGTATTTTTTAATTTTTGTATATTAACATTCAATATTTAGCTCATAATCAATTTCTTATGCGTCAATAGCGAGAATTTTTATATTTTATGTTACAGGAAAAAGCCAACTTTTTTATGCTTCTTTAAGCTCATCAAATACTTCTGTCAATTCTTCGCAAGCTTGTGAACAAACTTTATCTAACGCAACAACCAAGTCAGGTATTTCATCAGTATTTTCCTGATCTCTTGCATATTCCTGCACTTTTTTAGCCATATTTTCAAAATCGGCACTGATGCCCATAATGGTAAATGACGGAATTAATTTATGCACTG
Organism: Lutibacter sp.; assembly: GCA_030656195.1. Taxonomy (GTDB): domain Bacteria; phylum Bacteroidota; class Bacteroidia; order Flavobacteriales; family Flavobacteriaceae; genus Lutibacter. Next base: position 11,787 of record JAUSOJ010000052.1, on the reverse strand, counting down.
CTTTGTGCAATGAAGGCCAATCATTATCGGTAACGCTTTGTTTCATTGCAAAAAGTATGGGCGGCGTTTGTTCAAGGTAAATCGAAATCATTTCCAACAACAATTTTTGATTCGACTTTGTGCGTTGTATTAAATATGTTAAATCGGTACATTTTAATTTATCGCTTTTTTCTTGCTTCTGTTCATCCTTTATGTTTACGGCCGATTTCTCTTTGGCATCACTTGGTTTTTTTACAAGATCAATTATTTTTTTGTACAATATGAGCTCTTCAACGGGCTTTGAAATATAGTCATTCATACCAACGGCTTTGCATTTTTCCAAATCAACCGTAGTGACATTGGCAGTGAGCGCTATGATGGGAATATTCAAATTCATCGTATTTCGAATATAATTTGTGGCTTCAAATCCATCCATTTCAGGCATCTGCAAGTCCATTAAAACAACATCATAATTGTTATTTTGAAGTTTTTCAATGGCTATTTTTCCGTTGGAAGCAATTTCACATTTAAATCCGAAATCATCCAAAAGGGTTTTCATCAACAATTGATTAAGCGCAATATCTTCAACCACCAACACTTTCATTTTTTTAGTTTCAGTTTCTGATGGAGTGATTTGTATTTCGATATTTTCTTTTACTTCTTTAGTTGTATTTTGAAAATTCATTTTAAAACTAAAGGTTGAACCTTGATCAATTTTGCTTTTTACGGAAATGCTTCCACCTTGCGATTCAACCAATTGTTTGGCAATGGCAAGTCCCAATCCGGTTCCTCCATAAATTTTTGAAGTACCGGTAGATGCCTGTTGAAAGTTTTCAAAAATAGTGGCTATTTTGTCTTCAGGAATCCCAATTCCGGTGTCGGTGATTGAAAATTCAAGGGTAGCCTTCTTTTTATCTTCTTTCAATAAACGCACGTTTACATTAATTTTTCCTCCTGAAGTGAATTTAACGGCGTTGCTCATTAAATTTAACATAATTTGGCGCAAACGCATAGGGTCGCCAAGTAAAACCTCTGGAATTTTTGGGTCGTATGCTATAATTAATTCGGTATTGTTTTCTTGAATTTTTGTTTCAAACAGTTGAAGAATGGCGGATATGGATTCCTTCATTTTAAAAGGGGTTTGTTCAAAAAACATTTTCCCGGCATCAACTTTTGCCAAATCGAGAATGTCGTTAATAAGCACAATTAAGGAATCGCCGCTTGTTTTTATGGCGTTTAAATATTCTTTTTGTTTTTCATTGACCACAGTTTTTAACACCACTTTTGTAAACCCGATAATGGCATTCATTGGGGTACGAATTTCATGGCTCATATTCGACAAAAATTGTTGTTTTGCCTTCATGGCATCTTCAGCAATTTGTGTTTTCTGCTCCGCATTTATTTTGGCTGCCATTAATTCATCTTTCATAATATAATGGCTTGTAACTTCAGAGGCAATCATGGTTACGCCTGAAATGGTTTTATCAGCTTCCAAATAGGGCTGAAAAACAAAATTGAAATACACATCTTCTAAATTCCCATTGCGTTTAATGGGTATAAGAAATTCATAACCTTGTTGGGGAACACCTGAGGAGTAAACCTTTTTAAGCATTTCAGGAAGCGGTCCGTTTTTAATTTCGGGCAAAACCTCCAGCAGTTTTTTTCCTTCAATTTGCTGGCCTTTTCCCCAAATATCTTTAACGCTTTCATTGGCAAGACTAATGACCAAATCTTTTCCTTTAAATATGGCAAACGCAAATGGCGATTGCATCAGCATCCTGTCATAGCGCTCGTTATTTTCTTCAATAAGCTTCCATGCTTTTTTATCAGCTTCAAGATGTTTTTCCAGTATTTTCTTTTCTTTGTCGCGAAGTTCGGTCTGTAATTTTCTAACTTCAGTATAATCTACTATAGTGAGCACAATCAATTCTTCTTTTGTGCTTTGCTTTATGATGCGATGCGCATTTAGCAACATAATTTTGTGTCCGATAACTGGAAACTCGTGCTCCACTTCAAAATCAAAAAAAGAATTGTTTTTTGGAATAATTTCTTCCAGCAACACATGTAAACGCGGTATATTCCATTGGTTGTTACCCAATTTATAGAGTGACTCGCCCAAACTTTCCGCTTCCGTTACATGAAATGTTTTATAAAAAGATTTGTTGGCCGACTTGATTCGAATGTCTTTGTCAAGTATCAACATAGGTTCACGAATGGAGGAAAGAATGGTCTCATTATAAGTGTACAATTCTTCAACCAGCTGGTTTCGCGCCAGCAATTCATGATTGCTTGTGATCAACTCTTCGTTGGTTGATTCTATCTCTTCTTTTGAAGTTTCCAATTCTTCATTTAGGCTCTGCAATTCTTCATTGCTCGAAACAATTTCTTCGTTGGCACTTTGTAATTCTTCGTTTAGGGCTTCCTGATCGTGCGTAATTGAACCCATATCGGCACGGGTAGCCACCAATTCTTCTTCTAATTTTTTTATTCTTTTGTCTTTTGAAACCGTGTTTTTTTCCCCATTGTTGGAAGATTTATGCAAGATGTCCATTTGTTGTGAGGTAAAAACGACCACCAAAAGTGGTTCCTCACCTTCAATTTTAAGCGGCATAACTTCTAAATTAACAATTTGTACGGCAGTTTCATCCTTATTATTGGATATTATTTCTATGCCCGATTTATTTACAGTATGTTTTGTTTTTATGGCGTGATGAATGGCATTGCGCAGTTCAAATGAAATTTCTGGCAATACCATAGTTAAGATATTTAAACTGGCTTTGCCGGGCGAATTTTTCAGATACATTTCTGTTGAACCCCTAAACTGGAGAATTTCCATGTCGTGATTGATAATAACGCTTGCCGGCATATAATGCGCCAGCAAAACGGAATCAAATACATTTCCAAGATTGCCATGTGTTGCAACAGTGGGTCTTTTTGGAATCGCAGTAGCAATGCTCTTTTTTCCGGTTAAGCTCGTTTGTGCAGCGCGAGAGGTAATGATAGGCAGTTTGTAAACACCCGAGTTTTTTTTGCGCGAATAAATTTTTAACTTTTTATTGACTGTGGTAAAAAGTTCTTCGGCTGTTCCAATGGTTTCCGATTTGCCCAGCATCAAACAACCGCCATCATTTAAAGCATAATGAAAAGTTGAAATGGCTTTTTTCTGTGCCGCAGTGTCAAGGTAAATGAGCAGGTTGCGGCAACTGATAAAATCCATGCGGGAAAAGGGCGGATCGCGCAAAATATTGTGTTGGGCAAAAACACAAACATCTCTCAGCACTTTAGAAATGCGGTATTTGTTGCCCGATTTTATAAAAAATTGCTTAAGCCTTTTGGGCGAAACATTTTTTAGCTCGTTTATGGAATATTCTCCATTTCGGGCAATATCAATTGCTGCAGCACTTAAATCGGAAGCAAAAATCTGAAAAGGAATGCGTTTGGTTTTATTGCCTTGCAATTCACGCAATAGGATAGCAATAGAGTAAACTTCTTCGCCTGTGGCACAGGCGGCTACCCAAATACGCAGGGTATCGTTTTGCGATTTGCTTTTCAGCAACTGTGGCAATACCGATTTTTTTAAAAGCTCAAAAGCCTCGGTGTCCCTAAAAAAATCGGTGACATTGATCAACAAATCCTGAAAAAGCAAGTCAAGCTCATTATCATTTTTTGCCAAAAAATTGGCAAATTGCTTAATGGTTTCTATTTTATGAATCAGCATTCTGCGAAGTATTCGTCGCTTAATGGTATTTAATTTATAGAAGCTAAAATCAACGTTCTTTTTTCTTAGTAAAAGCTGAAAAATCTTTTTTAAATCAGTGCTCTTGTTGTCTATTTTACCTTTGGGCGATGATTTTTCCGGATTCCTTATGATCAAATCGTGTTTGCTCATCCAGTTTAATTCCGCTGCAATTTCTTTTGGTGAAAGCACAAAATCAACCAAACCGCTGGCTATGGCCGAATGCGGCATACTTGTGAATTTTGCCGAATCGTCTTGGGCAAAAGTGATGCCTCCGGCTTCTTTTATTTCACTCAAACCGCGCGTTCCATCACTGGCGCTGCCCGAAAGCACAATGCCAATCACATTTTCCTTATGCGTTTCGGCCAAGGAAGAAAACAGCACATCAATAGAGAGATTAGACGATTTATTTTGGGGCCGCGGAATTAATTGTATATGGCCGTCAATAACCTCAATTTCTTTATTGTATGGAATTACATAAACATTGTTGGGTATTATTTTCTCCATAGCATCAATATCCTGCACTTTCATTTCCGTTTTCTTCGATAAAAGCGGAACAAGAAGGCTTTCATGGTCGGGACTTAAATGTTGCACATAAATAAATGCCATGCCGGTATCAGGAGAAATATTTTGTAAAAGCAGCGATACGGCTTCCAATCCGCCAGCCGATGCGCCAATGGCGACCACCGTAAAGGAATTCTCGTTTTTTTCTGAAACAGGAACAGGCGTATTTTTAGGTTCTTTTGTTTGTTTTGCTTCCTTTATTTTGGCTGAAGTTTCTTTTTTAGAAACAACCTTTTTTTTATCGGATTTCGGCTTAGACTCCATCTTTATCAGTATTTTTCTCAAAGGTTGTTTAATTGGAAAATTGTTGAATCGTTATTTAAACTTTCTTACAACGATTCAAGGCAATAGTTATTTGGGGAAATTACAAATTTAGTTTCGTTTATTCGCCATCCTCAAAGATACTAAACAAACTTTAAATTTTGTTCAAAAAATCCAACAGGATGAAACAGTATCAGTGGGTTATTCATGTTAAGTTGCGGTGTTTAGTTCTCTGTATTGGTTAAGGTTGATGGTTTTGGAACAGTAAAAAAATAAACAATCACCAATAAAGTTACGGTTGCCGTTGTTAAAAAGGCAGCAGTTGCGCCAAAGTTGAACCAGATAAGTCCGGTGAGTGAGCTTGCCAGCATTGTGCAAATGCTTTGCAAACCCGAAAAAGTTCCGATGGCTGTTGCAGTGTCTTTCTTGTCTGTGATGTTTGAAATCCACGCTTTAGAAATGCCTTCCGTTGCAGCAGCATAAACACCGTAAAGGAAAAATAAACCGAAAAATAAATACAAGTTTGTGTTTACCGCCATTCCAAAATATACTGCGGAAAATAGTGCAAGCCCCATAATGAAAATTGTTTTCAGGCCAATTTTGTCCGCCAAAATACCAACAGGATAAGCAAATAAGGCATATACAAGATTGTAAAATATATAAATACCAATCACCACAGTGTCGTCAAGTCCGGATTGTTTTGCTTTTAAAATAAGAAAAACGTCGGAACTGTTGAAAAGCGTAAACAGGAGGAGACCAACAACTAATTTTCGGTAGGCTGGCGGACCCACTTTCCAATATTTTAAAAAGGAGAAAAATGGCGTTGAAACTTTTATTTTTTCCTTAATTATTCGTTTGTCTTTTAAATAGAAAGAAGCAAAAACTGCCAAAAGTCCGGGAATAAATGCAATAAAAAACAATGTTTTGTAGTCTTCCGGATAAAAATACAAGTAAGTCAAAGCCAATGCCGGACCTAAAACAGCGCCAAAAGTGTCCATGGAACGGTGAAAACCAAAAACTTTTCCTTTAGTTTCGGGCGTTGCTTCATCAGAAAGGATGGCGTCTCTGGCACCAGTTCTTATTCCCTTTCCGAAACGGTCAATGGTTCGCGCAAAAAATATCCACAGCGGAAATATAAAAACAGCCATCATAGGTTTTGAAATGGCGCTAAACGCATAACCAAGCTGCACAAAAGGAACGCGTTTTCTTGAATTGTCGGAAAGCTTGCCAAAATATCCTTTGCTCAATCCGGCCGTGGCTTCCGCAACGCCTTCAAGGATTCCGATTAGCACAATTGAAAATCCGATGGTCTTCAAATAAATAGGCATAATAGGATACAGCATTTCGCTTGCTGTGTCGGTCAACAAACTCACTACTGATAAAATCCAGACAGTTTTTGTGATGTATTTCAAAACTTGTGCTTTTTGTGATTGCGTAAAATGCTTGTGCTATTTCAAATGTATCAATTTATTCTGACGCTTTCATAAATTAATAAAAAGAATCACCTAACAATGAACGGATTTCTTAATCAGAAAAAACGCATCTTAATTTTAAGTCTATTTGGAAGTTTTTATTTAAATAATTATAAAAATTTTATATTTTCAGCAACGCTTTTCAACTTCTGTATGGTGAAATTTATAGTACTAATTTATTTGAAGAGAAATAAGGCATGCATAAATCTCTGCAATTTCCATATATAAAGGTTAAAAATATTTTCTTTATATTTGAAAAATTGATGTCTTTTTAACTACTATTAAGCCAAAAGTTGTTAAAAGCTATATTTGCATAAGACACAAAAACATATTCTGCAATAGGCAAAATAATATGCTGAACAATTTAATAAAAATAATAAATAATGATTTTACTTAGCATCTTTGATCTGACATTGCCTCTTAAAAATCCAGTATTGCTTTTTTCACTGCTGCTGTTTATCATTCTTTTCGCACCAATACTTCTAAACAAACTTAAAATTCCGCATTTAATCGGACTTATTATTGCAGGAGCAATTATTGGACCTAACGGACTTAATTTAATGCTTCGCGACAGCAGCATTATTCTTTTTGGGACGGTTGGTCTACTTTACATTATGTTTTTGGCAGGTCTTGAAATTGACCTTGCGGAATTCAAGAAAAACAGCAAAAAAAGTTTGGTTTTCGGACTTTACACCTTTATAATTCCTATGGTTTTAGGTACCTTAACAGGTATTTATTTTCTTAAGTTTTCAATAATGACTTCCATTTTACTTGCCAGTATGTTTGCTTCTCACACTTTAATTGCCTACCCAATTATCAGCAAACTTGGTGTGGCAAAAAACAGGGCAGTGAACATTACGGTTGGCGGAACGTTGATTACAGATACCTTAGCGCTTTTGGTTTTGGCGGCAATTGCAGGCATGTCAACTGGGGAAGTAAACAGTTTTTTTTGGATGAGACTTTCGGTTTCGGTGGTTATTTTCGGACTCATCATCATGTTTATTTTTCCAATAATAGGCCGATGGTTTTTTAAGCGATTTGATGATAATATTTCCCAATATATATTTGTTTTGGCGATGGTGTTTTTGGGAGCATTCTTAGCGGAAGCGGCCGGGATTGAAGCGATTATTGGAGCGTTCCTGGTGGGTTTGGCGTTAAACCGCCTGATACCGCAAACATCACCTTTAATGAATAGGGTTGAATTTGTGGGCAACGCATTGTTCATTCCTTTTTTCTTGATTGGCGTTGGAATGTTGATTGATTTCAGTGTGTTTTTTAAAGGCTTCGACACCATTAAAGTTGCCGCTACTATGGTTGTTATTGCCACAACTTCAAAATTTATTGCGGCTTGGTTAACCCAAAAAACTTTTAATTTTACGGTTGATGAAAGAAGATTGATTTTTGGATTAAGCAATGCGCAAGCCGCAGCAACACTTGCTGCTGTTTTGGTGGGTTACAACATCATTTTAAACAATGCGGAAATTGAAAGTGCCGCATTAATTGGCCAGGTTATAGCGCCTGTTAGGTTGCTGAACGAGAGTATTTTAAATGGAACAATTTTAATGATTTTGGTAACTTGTACCATTGCCTCGTTTATCGCCCAAAAGGGCGCGCAAAATATCGCATTGTCTGAAGTTTCAAACACGGATAATAGTGAACAGGAAAATCCGGAAAAAATATTGGTTCCAGTCAACAACCCGGAAACACTGGAAGAATTGATAAAACTGGCGCTAACTGTTAAATCGAGAACAAATAAAACAGGGATTTATGCGTTGGCCATTGTCGACAATCAAAATTCTGATGGAGCCAAAGATAAACAAGCTAAAAAAATCCTTAATAAAGCGGTTGTTACAGCTTCTTCTGCCGATGTTCATTTAAAAGAACTTTTAAGATATGATCTTAATATTGTAAATGGTATTTCAAGCGTTGTTAAAGAACATAAAATTACCGATTTAATTTTGGGACTTCATGAAAAAAAGGGAATTTCAGATAATTTTTTAGGCAATTTAACGGGAGGGATATTAACAAAAAGCAATCCAACCACTTTAATTTACAAGCCTTCTCAGCCGCTTGCAACCATTAAAAGACATTTGGTTTTTGTTCCGGTTTATGCAGAAAAAGAAATTGGCTTTCCTTTTTGGCTCATCAAAGTTTGGAATATTGCAAGAAATACCGGAGCAAAACTTGTTTTCTATGCCAATGCACAAACTTTAAAATTTATAAAAGACATTAACACCAAACACCCTGTGGATTCTGAATTTATTGAGTTTGATGATTGGAACGACTTTTTGATTATTTCCAGGGATGTAAAAATTGATGATAATTTAATTTTAGTGTTAAGCAGAAAAGACAGGCCTTCCTATCACAACAATATGACTAAAATCCCCAATTACTTAAACAAATATTTTAAATCGACCAATTTCATCTTAATTTATCCAATACAATCAGGTGTAGCAGAAAATTCAGCCACCGCATTGCAAAATCCATCTGTTTTGGATTCTATTGAAAGACTTGATGACTTTGGAAATACAATCGCGAATTTATTCAGAAGAAAATAAAGAACAGTAACTTTAAACGCTGATTCAATATTGATGATTCCTAAAGTGCGTAAAAGGATTAACCAGTGGTTTTTACACATTGCCATAAACAGGCACTATATAATTTCCGTTTAAAAATTTTACAGGATCAATTTGGCTTTGAAGAATTACGCCACCGAGCGAATTTTCAAGCAGTAATTGTGCAGCTTGCACCAACGGAGCGGCTGTGGTTGTTTGGATTGCTCTTAATAGGTATTTCCCAACTTTTTGCGGATGAATGCGTTTGGCAATTTCTTTTCTTCGTAAAATTCCTTGCGCATCTTTTCCTTCAACAGCAGCATACAAAACAATTTGGTCATCTTCAATATGCGGAATGATGGCCTCCATTTTTTGCTGCAAGTTTTTAATGATATCCATGTTGTTTCCCAATTGGGCAAGCTGTTCTTGTACCCAAGCATAATGTCCCGGATGCCGCAATGTTTTATAGTCGAGAGAACGCACTTTACCTGCCAAAGCATCGGGTAAATCGGCGGCACCGCCCGATGTTAAATCCTCCTCATAAGCAATCCCATCAATAATAATGGTGGCTCTTTCAGACAATGCAGAAAGGTTGGTTTTATTAAAATCCCTAAGCGCAACAGCATCTTTAATGTATTCGGTGGCCACGCCAACCGGACTCCAAGTAAATCCATAGTAATGCGGCGCAACCGCATGATTGGTTAGCGCGCCAACTTTAAATTCAAGCTTATCAACTTTATCAACAGCAAAATCTTTGCAAAACTGCTGAAAAAGTTTGTTGGCGAGTAAATCTATATAACCTGGAGCCAAACCAGATTGAAGCACAAAACCTGTTTTGGCATCTTTTGCCAAGGCCATTATTTCGTTGGTTTCCTCAACATATTCGGTAAGGTTGGCGTAATGCATCTGAAAATCTTTTGCAAATTGGGCCATTTTTGGAGCCTGGCTTCCTGGCAAACAATCCAAAAGAAGATCACATTGCTTAAAAATTTCCTTCATTTCATCAGTAATGCCATTTTCCGGAAGATGAAAGCTTTTGACGGTGCAAGGTTTTGTTGTTCCGTCTTCGATCCATTTGGCAACTTTTTGTGCTTTTGCCAGTGTTCTGTTTCCAATGAAAAGGGCAGGAGCGACTTCACTCCATTCTATCAATAGCAATCCGGCTGCTTCTGCAATTCCGCCTGCTCCGGCAATAATAATGTTGTAGTGATTTTTCATACAAGAAATATACAATATTTTCTTTATTTGGCATTTATGTTCATTAAGAAATGTTTTTAACGGGTCGTTTTTTATCCATAAAAAAGCCATTGTTGCTTTATAAATGTGTGAATAAAGTAACTTTTTTAGATAATTGTGTAACACTTCAATCAATTGCAAAGATCATATTTGTGGTATAAAATCTACACATGAAAAAATCACTCATTTTATTAAACATTATAGTTCTGGCCTTGTTTTTTTCTTGCGATGGCAATGAGAAAGCCAAAGTTAAAAAAGAGCCCATAAAAAGACAACAGCCGAAATCCGTTTCTTATCAGATGGAAAACGCCAAAGAATGGCTGTCATTAAATATTAAGGATTCCAAAAAACTGCGCATTGCCATTGCGGTTAACAGAACCGACAAAGAAAATTTCACGCAAATGGATTCTGTGATTATGCCTGTTGATATGACTGGCGATATGGAATATTATCTTCCGTTTCCAATGACGGTTCCTTACTTGAATGACGTTGATAAGATCATTTATTTTTCTTATCCAACGCAAACATTTGCCACGTATGAAAATGGGGAATTGATTTACACCGGACCAACAAATATGGGCAGAAAGCAAGATCCAACGCCAACCGGACTTTTTTATACCAACTGGAAAGCTGAAGAATCCATCAGTACTTTTAATGATGAGTGGGAATTAAGGTGGAATTTTAATGTAGAAAATTTGTTGGGCGTTGCTTGGCATCAATATAGTTTACCGGGTTATCCTGCTTCGCATGCTTGTATGAGACTTCAGGAAAAAGATGCCCGCTACCTTTACGACTGGGCAGATCAATGGATTTTGACAGGTAAAGACAAGGTGCTTGTAAAAGGTACGCCGGTTATTGTATTTGGAAGTTACGATTTTGATGCGCCAAAACCTTGGCTGCAGTTACTCGAAAATCCAAAAGCAATGGATATTACGGAAGACGAAATGAAAAATCAAACCGAACGATTTTTAAAAGAAATATTGGCCGAACAGGAAAACAGAGCGGCAAAAGCTTAGAATTACTTAACAAAATTTTATTGAATTAATGCAAAAAGCCCTTTGAGAAATGGCTTTTTGCATTTTTTTTGTAAAAATATAAGGTCGTATTTTTCAAGGAAAATCATTGCCAAATTGTCGGGTATTTTGGTATTCATCTTCACATTATTCTTCCAGTTTTTAAAAGCTATTTCAATTTTGTTGCTGCCTTTTTTAAATGCAATCGATAAGAATAGTAATTATCCAAACTCATCAGAAGGCAATTTTTAAATAAACAAAATGAGATAAATTAGAAGTGAAACAACCCATTTTATAAAAAATAAAAACATTATTTTTACGGTTATTAATTTTGAAAAACCTACTTTTCAGCAGACAAACAATTCAAATTAACCAACCAACCAAAACATAATGTTACAAGCAGACAGCATTCAAAAAAATCAAAATAACACGTTTGTCCCAACAATTATTATTGCCGGACTCTTTTTTATTTTCGGTTTTGTAACCTGGATTAACGGCGCTTTAATTCCGTTTATGAAAACCATCAACGAATTAACCGAAACGCAATCGTATTTTGTGGCATCCGCTTCCTATATTTCTTTTGTGGTGATGGCATTGCCCGCTTCTTATATTCTGACTAAAATTGGGTACAGAAAAGGAATGTCGTTGGGATTGATTATTATGGCCATTGGCGCATTGGTCTTTATTCCTGCAGCAGAAGCCCGAACTTATTGGGTATTTTTAGCCGGAATATTCATCCAAGGCATCGGCATGACGTTATTGCAAACAGCTGCCAATCCGTACATTACCATTTTAGGTCCAATAGAAAGCGGCGCAAAGCGTATTGCCATTATGGGCATAGCGAACAAGGTAGCCGGAGCTTTAGGTTCCTTAATTTTTGGCGCTATTTTATTGTCGGGCATCGATGAGGTAAAAGAAAAAATTGGCTCAGTTTCCGAATCAGAAAAAGGAGTTTTGTTGGATAAAATGGC
>JAUSOJ010000014.1 GCA_030656195.1 Lutibacter sp. | reverse complement strand
ATCGCCATTTTGTTCGAGCATCAAATCATAGGCTTGTTTTAATGAAAGATCCTGTGAATTGCTGATGAGCGAAAAGAATAACAAAATTCCGGTTACGAGTTTTACTTTTGGATTTATTTTGAATGTTGAGAATATTTTTGTCATTAAACAACCCTTTTTAAAAAATATAAAATATTGTTGGTTAAATATTCCACATCATCATTCAATAATTCCTGATTTTCAAAAATGTTGTTTCTTTTGAATTGAATATAATCCACCACATACACAAAAATGTGATAATACAGTTGATACAGGCTAACGTTGTTCGAAATTTCATTTGCGTTAACGCCTATTTCTTTGATGGTTTGCATTAATGACAAGCTTTTGTCTTTAAGATCCTCTGTCATTGAAAAATTATCATTGTGCAATAATTGATAAAAGAATTTTGATGCAATGGGTTCATTGATAGAATAAACAATCCGGTTTTGCACAAAGGCACTTATAAGAGGCTCGATGCTGGTATTATTTAATGCGATCAAAAATTCCAACTCTTGGTATAAAGAAGAAATTTTTTCATCATACAATTCATTTATTAAATCCTGTTTGCCGCTGTAAATTCGGTATAAATAACCGCCGCTTACATTTGCGTTTTTTGCAATCATAGCGATGGTGGTTGCTTCAATGCCATAATCAACAATTGTTTTCATGGTAGAAGCTTTGATTCGCCATATTTTTTCTTCATCAATTTTGCGTGCCATATTTTTCTATATTTATAATGCAAAGGTATGAATAAACATTCATTCATTTATTATTATACATCAAATATTTTTTAAAACTGCAATAGGAGTGATAAATTTGAGGGAAAATTTGGAATATAAAATACCGATTGTTTAAAAAAAAAACCTGCGAAGTATGAACTTCACAGGGTTTTTAAAAGTTAAAAGTTAAAAGTTAAAAGTTTTTTTGTAAATATTAATTTCAAATCAAACTCCCTTTCCTTCGGAAAGGGCTGGGGATAGGATTAACTTAATATAGCTCTTGAAATCACTATTTTCTGAATTTCAGAAGTTCCCTCATAAATTTGGGTAATCTTGGCGTCACGCATTAAACGTTCTACATGGTATTCTTTCACAAAACCGTAACCTCCGTGAATTTGAACGGCTTCAACAGTTACGTTCATTGCGGTATCTGCGGCATATAATTTTGCCATCGCGCCACTTAAATCGTAGTTTAAATGCTGGTCTTTTTCCCAGGCAGCTTTTATGCACAAATGTCTTGAAGCTTCAATGGAAGTTGCCATGTCGGCCAATTTAAAGGCAATGGCTTGGTGCTGGCTAATTTCTTTTCCGAAAGTTTTGCGTTCTTTAGAGTATTTTAAAGCCAATTCATAAGCTCCGGAAGCAATTCCCAATGCTTGAGCGGCAATTCCTATTCTTCCGCCTGCAAGGGTTTTCATCGCAAATTTAAATCCGAATCCGTCTTCACCAATCCTGTTTTCTTTTGGAACTTTTACATCAGTAAACATTAAAGAATGCGTGTCGGATCCACGAATCCCTAATTTATTTTCTTTATTTCCCACCGCAAAACCAGGCAATCCTTTTTCAACAATTAAAGCATTGATTCCCTTATGTCCTTTGGCAACATCCGTTTGGGCGATTACGATATAAACACTCGCGGTGCTTCCGTTGGTAATCCAGTTTTTTGTGCCGTTTAACAAATAATAATCTCCTTTGTCGATGGCTGTTGTGTGCTGTGAAGTGGCATCGGAACCGGCTTCAGGCTCACTCAAACAAAAAGCGCCGATAATTTCGCCTGTTGCCAGCGGCACCAAATATTTTTGTTTTTGCGCTTCTGTCCCAAAAGTTTCCAATCCCCAGCAAACCAAAGAATTATTTACGGACATCACTACGGAAGCCGATGCATCAATTTTTGAAATTTCTTCCATCGCCAAAACATAAGATACGGTATCTAAACCGCTTCCGCCATACTTAGGATCAACCATCATTCCCAAAAACCCAAGTTCGCCCATTTTTTTTATTTGTTCCGCAGGAAATTGTTGTTTTTCATCGCGTTCAATCACCCCAGGTAAAAGCTCAGTTTGCGCGAAATCACGAGCGGCATCGCGTATCATTATTTGTTCTTCGGTTAAATTAAAATCCATAATTAATAAGAGTTTTATATAAAATATATTTTTTGTTCAAATATAATTCTTTTTTAGGTTAAATTTTACATAATTAATAAAAATGGAAAATTGTGCGCTTGATGGCAGCATTCACATTTGAGAAATGGATAAAATGGGTAAAAATAATCGCATTAAAACGGTTTAATTATTTGTTTATGTATCTTTTTTAATACGTTAAGTTCTGAAAATCAAACGAATGATTTATTTTGTCAGTTGTGGAAATTTAAGTGAATTGTTCCCTAAAAATCTTCGCCAATTTTGCATAAGTTTTTATTATATTTGTGGCACTTGATCATCTTTTATTAATCACGCCTAACAACTAAATTATGACACAAATGTGACCTCCCTTTGGAGGAATTATATTTTAAACACCAGAGAAATTTTGTTACAACAAACAAAAAATTTAAGTCATAATTAGTAAATATCAGGATGAAAAAATTATTAAAAAAGTACGAAGATAAACAGCCGGAAATCGTTTTTCATTGGAAAGACCAAGAAACTGAAGCTGAAGGCTGGACCGTTATCAATTCTTTAAGAGGCGGTGCTGCAGGCGGAGGAACAAGAATGCGCAAAGGACTGGATATGAATGAAGTGCTTTCGTTGGCAAAAACAATGGAAGTGAAATTTACCGTATCGGGCCCTGCAATTGGAGGCGCAAAATCGGGCATCAACTTTGACCCAAACGACCCAAGAAAAGAAGAAGTTTTAAGACGATGGTATAAAGCCGTTACGCCTTTACTTAAACATTATTACGGCACCGGAGGCGATTTAAATGTGGATGAAATTCATGAAGTGATTCCAATGACCGAAGATTGTGGTGTTTGGCATCCGCAGGAAGGTGTTTTTAACGGACATTTTAAACCAACCGAAGCAGAAAAAATCAACAGAATTGGCCAATTGCGTTTTGGCGTGATCAAAGTGATTGAAGATGCAAATTTCTCTCCCGATTTATCCAAAAAGTTTACGGTTGCCGATATGTTAACCGGTTATGGCGTGGCCGAAGCCGTAAAGCATTATTATGATATTTATGGCGGTTCCATTAAAGGAAAACGTGCCATTGTGCAAGGTTTTGGAAATGTAGGTTCTGCATCCGCTTATTACTTAACGCAATTGGGCGCTAAAGTGGTAGGGATTATTGACAGAAATGGCGGATTAATCAATGAGGCCGGATTTACCATGAAGGAAATGAGAACCTTGTTTTTGGAAAAAAACGGCAATCAGCTGACTGCAGATAATATCATTCCTTTTGATGAAATCAACGAAAAAATTTGGTCGTTGCCAGCAGAAATTTTTGTGCCTGCAGCCGCATCGCGTTTGGTAACCCAAGATCAGGTGACAAAAATGGCAGCTTCGGGACTGGAAGTTATTTCTCCGGGCGCAAACGTTCCTTTTGCCGATAGGGAAATTTTCTTCGGACCCATTATGGAATTTGCCGACAAACAAGTGAGTTTGCTTCCCGATTTTATTTCAAATTGCGGTATTGCAAGGGTTTTCGCCTATTTAATGGAATCCAGAGTAGAATTGCCGATGAAAGATGCCGCTATTTTTGGTGACATTTCAAACACCATAAAAAAAGCGTTGGAAAATACGCATAAAAGAAATTCAGACAAAAAACAGATTTGTAAAACCGCTTTTGAAATCGCATTAAAACAACTAATTTAAATTTTAAATAATACATGGAAACAATCATTATTGCACTCTTCATTCTGGGATACGCGGCAATTGCCCTTGAACATAATTTAAAGCTGGATAAACTGATTCCCGCTTTGGCCATGATGGCAATTTTATGGGCTTTGGTTTCTTTTGGAATTGATACGTTTCCTAATTGGTTCGATTCTTCTGCGCATAATCTTATTGAGGGTTTTGCAGGGTTTTCACTGGAAGAAAGACATCATTTACTGGAAGAGACGCTGCTTCACCATTTGGGCAAAACCGCTGAGATTTTGTTTTTCTTGTTGGGTGCTATGACTATTGTTGAGATTATAGATTATTTTGACGGATTTTCAACCATCAAAAATTTCGTTAAAACAAAAAGTAAAAAAAGGCTTTTGTGGATTTTTGCGTTTTTGGCATTTATTCTTTCTTCCATTATTGACAATTTAACGGCTACCATTGTTTTAATTACCATTCTTCAAAAAATAATACAAGACAAAAATACGCGCTTGTGGTTTGCAAGTTTAATCATTATTGCGGCAAATGCTGGTGGTGCCTGGTCTCCAATTGGTGATGTTACCACAACCATGCTATGGATTGCCAAAAAAGTGTCAGCAGCAAAATTGATGGAATATTTGATTATTCCATCCCTAATATGTATGGTGGTTCCTGTATTTATTGCTTCGTTTTTGAAACCTTTTCAAGGAGATGTTGACAATGGCTTTATTGATAATTTGGAAGGCAGTAAAAATAAATATGGCGCAAGAATGTTATATTTAGGATTGGCCGCCATTATTTTTGTGCCGATATTTAAATCAATTACCCATTTACCTCCTTATGTTGGGATGATGCTGTCATTGTCAATTGTGGGTATTTTTGCAGAAATATATAGCCGATTTCAATTTTCGATTTCAAGTGTTATAGTCACTGATGACGCCAATCCAATTGGGTATCACAGTCCTGTACACAGATCATTGTCAAGAATTGAGATGCCAAGCGTATTGTTTTTCTTTGGAATATTAATGGCTGTGGCTGCTTTAGAATCTTTAGGGATTTTATTTATTGGTGCAGAATCCTTGAAAGCAGTGGTGCCAAATATTGATATTGTGGTGATGGCATTGGGCGTGGGTTCAGCAGTGATTGACAATGTTCCTTTGGTTGCCGCCAGTATGGGAATGTTTAATGAACCAATGGATAATTATTTATGGCATTTTGTGGCGTATTCTGCCGGAACAGGCGGTAGTATGTTAATTATTGGCTCCGCAGCGGGCGTAGTGGCTATGGGAATGGAAAAAATTAATTTTATGTGGTATTTTAAAAATATTGCATGGTTGGCCGCCATTGGTTTTGTTGCCGGGGCAATTGCTTTTATGTTAATACGGAATATTAACTTGTAATATAATCACAAAAATTTATCTTTGAATTTTTATAAAAAGTATTGATACAATTTTAAATTTTTATTTTCGTTTATTGAAAATAAAAATAAAACTAAAAAAATAAACAACGTTTTAATTATGATACAAGATCCAGCTCAAGTTATACAAGATCCAGCTCAAGTTTTACAGGAAACTGTTCCCCAAGAAAAATCGCTTTCTGTTTACAATCTTATTATGGATGGTGGTTTGGGAGGCCAAATTATCATTGCCATACTTTTAGTTTTGTTAACCGTTGCGTTGTATATTTATTTTGAACGTTATTTTGCCATAAAAGCAGCTTCAAAAACCGACAGCAATTTTATGAATCAAATCAGGGATTATGTATCTCATGGAAAATTAGATTCAGCTAAGGTTTTGTGCGCCCAGGCAAATTCTCCCGCAGCAAGGTTGATTGAAAAAGGGATTTCCCGTATTGGAAAACCTTTGGCCGATATCAATACTGCCATTGAAAATGCAGGGCGATTGGAAATATACAAACTCGAGAAAAACGTAAGCGTGCTGGCCACCATTGCTGGGGCAGCGCCTATGCTTGGATTTTTAGGAACTGTGATTGGGATGATTATTGCCATTCACCAAATTGCCAATGCCGGCGGACAAATAGACATTAAAATGCTTTCTGACGGATTGTATACCGCAATGACCACCACGGTTGCTGGTTTAATTGTGGGAATTATCGCCTATATTCAATACAACCATTTGGTGGTTAGAACCAATAAAGTGGTGTATGAAATGGAAGCGCATTCAGTAGAATTTTTAGATTTGCTAAACGAACCGGTTTAAAATAATTAATAATTAAAAAGAGAGGAAAGAGAAAAGAAAAAGAAAGTTTAATAAATATCTTTTTTATACTCTTTAAACTTTAATTCTCCCTTCGGGGGTTAGGGGGCTAATCTTTAAATAAAATAGTATGGATATAAGAGGCCGAAATAAAATAAGTCCGGAATTTAGTATGTCGTCCATGACGGACATCGTTTTTTTGTTGCTTATATTTTTTATGATCACTTCAACGTTGGTCACCACCAGTGCTTTGGATATTTTACTTCCAAAAGCAAGCGGCATTACCGAAAATAAAAAAGCCACTTCAGTAACCATTACAAAGGACCTGGCATTTTATATTGACAATAAATTGGTGGATGAAGAAATTTTGGAACAAGATTTGCTTGCATTATTGGCAGGTAAAGAGGAACCAACCATTGTTTTACGAGCTGAAGAAGGTGTTCCTATTGAAAAAGCAGTAAAAGTGATGGATATTGCAAACCGAAACAGATATAAAGTAATATTGGCTGTTCGCCCAAAATAAAAAATATGTCAAATTTTTTAGATACCGATTATAAACGAAAGTCCGCTGCATTAACAAGTTTGGTCATGAGCTTGATTGTGGTTGCGCTGTTTTTCATCGGATTGACCTATTTGGATCCACCTGAAGAATTTGGAATTGCCTTAAATTTTGGAACTTCCGAAGTGGGACAAGGTGACATTCAGCCTACAGAAGCATTGCGGCCAGCAGCTTCTCAAGAAGCAGTGCAAGAACAGCAAGAAGCCGTTAAAGAGCAAGTAACACAAGCTGCCCCGAAAATTGCGGAAGAAGTGCTTACGCAAGACAAGGAAGACGCTATTGTGATAAAAAAACAATTGGAAGCAAAGAGGATAGCCGATGAAGTTGCCCGAAAAGAGAGAATACAACGAGAAGCCACTGCAAAACAACAAGCTGAAGAACTTGAAAAAAGAAAAAAACTGGATGCATTAATCGGTGGTGTGAGCAATTCGAGCGGGACAGCAACGGGCGGACAAGGAAATGACAATACCGCTGGAGATAAAGGTAAAATTACCGGTGATCCAAACGGCAGTGGTTACTATGGAACTGGATCAGGAGGCGGCGGTGGCGATTACCAATTGGGTAACCGAAAACCCATCAGCAGGCCAAAACCTGATTATATTTGTGATGAAGAAGGATTGGTGGTGGTGAGTATTGAAGTGAACAATTCTGGAAAAGTGATCAATGCAACGCCTGGGGTAAAAGGATCAACCAATACAGCTGCTTGTTTGCTGTCGCAGGCTAAAGAAGCGGCTTTAAAAACCACTTGGCAGCCCGATCCAAATGCGCCTTCCAAACAAATTGGCGTTATAAAATACAGATTTTCATTGTCTCAATAATTTTTAATGGATTATTCAAACACCCTAAAGTGGATGTTTTTGCAATTGCCCATGTATCAAAGGCAAGGCGAAACAGCCTTCAGAAAAGATTTAACCAACAGCATAGCGCTTTCCAAACACCTTAATTTCCCTGAATCTGCTTTTAAAAGCATTCACGTGGCAGGAACCAACGGAAAAGGTTCCACAAGCCATATGCTGGCTTCTGTATTGCAGGAAGCGGGTTACAAGGTTGGTTTGTATACCTCACCGCATTTAAAAGATTTTAGGGAGCGCGTTAAAATCAATGGAAAACGCATCAAAAAAATGGAGGTTGTGCATTTTATAAAAAACAACAAATCTTTTTTTGAGGCCAACAATCTTTCATTTTTTGAAATGACCGTGGGTTTGGCTTTCGAGTGTTTCGCCAACCATAAAGTGGATGTTGCCGTTGTGGAAGTCGGGCTGGGAGGAAGGCTTGATTCCACAAATATTGTCACGCCCGAAGTTTCAGTAATTACGAATATAGGCTACGACCACATGCAATTTTTGGGAGATACATTGCCCGAAATTGCTTTTGAAAAAGCGGGAATCATCAAAAATAAGGTTCCGGTGGTTATAGGTGAATACCAGGCAGAAACATTCCCGGTTTTTGAGAAAATTGCATCAGAAAAATCTGCGCCTTTATTTTTGGCCGCCAACAACAAGGATATTGTTTATACTTCAGATTTAAAAGGATCTTATCAAATCCACAACATTAAAACGGTATTGCAAACCATCGAAGTTTTAAAGTCGAAAGGATTTGTTATTTCAGAAAAAAATATAAAAAACGGTTTGCTTAAAGTGGTTAAAAACACCGGACTTTTAGGCAGATGGCAGGTTTTAAACGATAAGCCAAAAGTAATTTGTGACACCGCCCACAATGCCGAAGGATTGCGATATGTGCTCAAACAACTTCAGGAAGAAACATTTGAGCAGCTTCACATTGTTTTGGGGGTTGTAAATGATAAAGATTTAAAATCGGTACTGCCGTTGTTTCCAAAAAATGCCACCTATTATTTTTGTAAACCCAATATTCCCAGAGGTTTGGATGAAGTTGAATTTCAGCAACAATGCGCCAAATTTCAATTGGTTGGCAAAGCCTATAATTCTGTGCAATCCGCTTATGAAACTGCGTTAAAGCATGCCGAAAAAAACGATTTAATTTATGTTGGCGGAAGCACTTTTGTGGTCGCTGAGGTGGTGTAAATTCATTTGACTAAATTATTTGTTTGTTATTTTTGCGTAAATTTTTTTTCTTTTTTCATTTTGTAATCCAAAATTATTATATTTATAAAATTATTACAGTTAAGTTACAAATTGAGTAACCGACCTTTATAGCAATGTAAACTCCAAATTGCTAACGTAAACCTCATTCGTTGTTTATCATTATTAATCATTTTAATGAATTATTTTGTTTCCATTTAATTTGGCATTTTATGGCTGAATTGAATTTCTGATTTTACGAACTACTAACTAAATTTATCAACTTATGAAAACTTTTAAGAACTTTTCGTTTGGAATATTTGTATTCCTATTTTTGTTTACTTCAAAAACCATTGGCCAGCAAACGCAAACTGCCGAATTTAAACCTGTTTTTTTAACCGTTACAACACTGCATAGGAGCAGCGATCCCAATGTGGATTTTACCGATTGGCGAAAAACCGAGGAAGAATATTACAATAAAGTAACAGCAAAAAACAATTTAATTATTGGCTCGGGTTACTATATGCATTTTTTTACGCCCGATGATTCTGAAATTTTGTCGGTGT
The DNA here is from genome assembly GCA_030656195.1 of Lutibacter sp. GTDB lineage: Bacteria > Bacteroidota > Bacteroidia > Flavobacteriales > Flavobacteriaceae > Lutibacter. The sequence goes on along the minus strand of JAUSOJ010000014.1, from coordinate 3,621 downwards.
CGGTTTTCAATTCCTGGGAAGATATTGAAAAGGCAAACGAGGTCACCAACAAATTAGTGATGGAAGCCTGGCCGGATGAAGCCGCAAGAACTGCTTTTTTCGACAAGCAAAGCAGCTATTATGCACCCAAACACAGCGATGAAATTTATGCTTCCATGAATTTTACCAAACCGGTAAAAACCGACTCAAAAGAGCCTTTGATTTATTACATTAAAAAGAATATAGCAGGCACTGGCGGTTCCGGTTACAGGGAATATTTTGACAATGTGACCATGAAAAATTCTTATGTTAAAGGTTTTTATACCATGAGACACCGATATGGCTCAAACAGCCAGGATCTTATTGAAGTTTCCGTTTTCAATAATTTGGCGGACATAGAGAAAGCTTTTGCCGAAAACACAAAGCTGGAAGATGCACATTGGACTGATAAAGCCAAAGCTGATGAATTTTTTAAAAAATATGCTAAATTATTTGCAGGACATGGAGACAGCATTTATAGAAATGTTCCATCGCTACAGAAATAACATTTCATTAAAATAGTGGCGCTGAACCAATTGGTTCGGCGCTTTTTTACGATTCTCACAGCAAATGGTATTTTTTGAAAAAATCTGTTAAATATTTTATTATTTTTATAAAAAAGCTTTGTTTAAAACAAAATCTAATCATATATTTGCAACCGCTTAGGGCAATTAGCTCAGCTGGTTCAGAGCACCTCGTTTACACCGAGGGGGTCGGGGGTTCGAACCCCTCATTGCCCACCAAAGGAAAATCCCACAAGAAATTGTGGGATTTTTTTGTTTATATACGTGTCTAATTTGCTTATTTTATGGTATTTATCAGATTTTGATAAAGATAGCATTCTGCAATTTTACTATAAATAAGGTGTCCAAATCGGGAGCAATTTATTTTTTTGGATATCAATTTTTTTTACAGGTTTTTTCTTTCTTTTGAATTTTCACTTTTGAGACAAAAAAAAGTCCTGTCGCAGCAGAACTAAAGATTTGAATCTACTCCGTCAACTGGTATATTGTTGAGATATGATTAAAGATTAGCGTAATTTTTTTACAACTAAAACCTACAAAATCTATTTTTTTAAAGAACAAAACATCGGGTAAATCATTTTTTTTAATACATTTACACACTGGCATAATTATAATACAACACGCTAGCATAATTAAAGCACAACACACTGTCATAATTAACAGGCATCATATCAAATAAATAGAAACAAACTTAAAATGGCATCACCTGGAGAAAAACTTGCCGCATCGCTTGTGTTACTTTATAATTTACAAAATAAGGGAAAAATTGTAGCGATAAAATCAAAAGAAATTTCGAGAATCCATAGAGAGCGTTTAATTAGAAATGGCTTTTTGAAGGAAGTGACCAAAGGATGGTATATTGTAACCAATCCAAAAGAAAATAATGTTGATACCACATCTTGGTATACTTCCTACTGGAAATTTTGCGCTCGATATCTGGAAGATAAATATAATGGGGACTATTGCATAGCCGCGGAACAATCAATATTGATTCACTCTGGAAATAAGACAGTTCCACACCAGTTAATCGTACGTGCGCTTAAAGCATCAAATACCAATATAGATTTACTTCATAACACGTCCATTTTTGCGATGAAATCTCCCTTGCCCAATATTGCGAATGTAATTGAGAGAGATGGAATTAGAATGCTAACATTGCCATCGGCCTTAATACATTGTACCCCTTCAATATTTGAAAAAAATTCAATAGATATAAGAACTGCTTTGGCTCAAATTGCAGACGCTTCTGAAATATTGGCGCTCCTTTTAGATGGCTCCCATACAGTCATTGCGGGCAGATTGGCCGGAGCATTCCGTAATATAGGTCAAAATCGTATTGCTGATGAGATTATTGCCACAATGAAATCAGCCGATTATGATGTACGTGAGTTTGACCCGTTTAAAAATCAAACTCCGATTAAATTATCCTTTAGAGAAAGATCCCCATATGCAAATAGGATAAAACTAATGTGGAACCAATATAGAGAAATTGCAATAAAATATTTTCCGGTTGCTCCAGGCCTTCCAAAAGACCAAGAAGAATACCTGAAATCAGTAGACAAAATATATGTCACTGACGCATATCATTCTCTCTCTATAGAAAGATATACGGTATCTGTGGACCTTATTGAAAAAGTAAGAAGTGGCGATTGGAATCTAAAAGATAGGGAGGAAGATAGAAACCAACGAGACGCAATGGCCGCAAGAGGCTATTGGCAAGCCACACAATCTGTAAAAAAAACAATAAAAAGGATTTTAAACGGAACCAATGCCGGCATCGCTGCAGATAAAGATCATCATAATTGGTACCTGGAATTATTTTCCCCTAGTGTCATATCCGGAATATTAAAGGCTTCAGATTTGGCGGGATATAGAACAGGCCCAGTATATATTTCCCAATCGCAACACGTACCGCTTAACAAAGACTCAGTGCGGGATGCAATGCCAGTTCTATTCGAATTATTGGAAAATGAGACAAATCCTGCTGTTAGGGCCGTACTTGGTCATTTTATTTTTGTTTACATCCACCCTTATATGGATGGCAATGGCAGAATGGCCAGATTTCTTATGAATGTTATGCTCGCTTCAGGAGGATATCCTTGGACAGTTATTCCGGTTGAGGAGCGGGATAATTATATGGACGCACTTGAAAAAGCAAGCGTTGAAGGAAATATTGAACCATTTACCATATTTCTGTCTAAATTAGTTAAAGAAAGCTTAAAAGGAACACCAATTGCAAAAGTTTAAGCAAAAGCCCCGTAAACAGCTGCTTTTCATTTAATTTTCCAATTTGTTTTGCTTTTTGTCATGTACTTAACAATTATTTATAAATTTATCGGATAAAATTAAAATCTATGTTTGAAGATAGCCGTTACGACCGTTTAAAGAATATGCCACTTTTTAAAAAGGCACAGGAAATTATGGAAATTAGCCTTAAAATCAGTGAAAGTGTTTCCATGCACGATATTGAAAATCTGGATGAAGCGGAAGGTGCTATGTTAGAAGGTTATGCCCAATATATCAGAGAAAACGCCACCATAATTCCCGCAAAGATTTCGGGTGCCGAAGCGGTTGAAATTTATGATTTGAAAATGGAAAATGCCGCAATTATCCGCAAAGCAGCGCGGGAGCTCTCAACGTATTGCTCGGGTTTGGCAATGTGCGGTTATAAAAATACCGATTACCTGCAATTGTTACGGGATGAAGTGGAAGAATTCAGGGTTTTGTTCGCTGAATGGGTTAAAACATTTGACCAATGGAATTATATCATTGACCGCTGGGGTTTGTTTAATCCGCCGGGAATTGACTATGATACCCACGATCCAGACGATGATATTCCTTTTGATCGTGACGAATTATAGTGGGTTTTGGTTCCCTAAATTCATAACTTAACGTATAAATTGTGGAATTTTCTAGTTAATTCTCTGTTTTTTAATCATTCAAATTGTATTTTAGCAAATCAAACTCATAAAACAACAACCATGAAAAAACAACTCATTGCAATTGTAGCCTTATCTTTTTTAATTTCTTCGAATACCTGCTTCAAAAATCAAGTGAAAGACAATCTTCCTGAAAAAGT
>JAUSOJ010000043.1 GCA_030656195.1 Lutibacter sp. | reverse complement strand
CGGTCGTGCTTTTCACTGCAATCTTTTTTCCTTCGCCTAGGGGCGAATCAAAAAAGGATTTTCGTTTCAATCACTAAGGCAATTTTCTGCCAAAAACAATTTTAATTAAGCTTTTAGAATTTAGCCATTTTTATTAATTTTTCTTTCAAAAAACAAGTACATTTGCAGCTATGGGACTAAATAACAACGACATTTTTAAAAAACTTCGCGTAGCGCATAAATTGCGTGATGAGGATATTGTGAAAATATGCAAATTGGTCGATTTTGACATCACTAAAAGTGAATTGGGTGCTTTTTTCAGAAATGAGGACCACGAAAAATACAAAGAAGTTGGCGATCAAATTTTACGTAATTTCTTAAACGGTTTGATCATTCATTTAAGAGGCCCGATGCCGAAGAAAGAACCGGGAACTGCACCTAAAAAGAAATACGACTAATACACTTTATTTAAGCTACCAATTGGCAGATGCTGAACCAAGTTCAGCATAACGGCTAAGGTGCTTTTAACAAAAAGATTTCTTTGCTTCATGAAACTCGGCCATAATTTCTGCTACAATTTCAGCAGCTGGTTTTATTTCGTGTATCAATCCGGCAATTTGCCCGATTTCCAGTTCCCCTTCGTCCAAATCACCTTCAAACATACCTTTTTTGGCTCTTGCCCTGCCCAGTTTTTCTTTTAATTGTTCGGCAGTTGGACATTGTTTGTACAATTCGCTCAATTCATTAAAGAATTTATTTTTTATCAACCTTACCGGCGCCAATTCTTTTAAAGTTAGCAAGGTATCGCCATCTTGTGTATCCACCACTTTTTCCTTGAAATTTATATGGGCTGATGATTCATTGCTCGCCACAAAACGGCTTCCAATCTGAACGCCATCGGCGCCCAACACCATCGCCGCCAGCATACCTCTTCCTGTTGCGATGCCGCCCGCAGCAATTAAAGGAATTTTAATTTTTTCTTTTACCATAGGAATTAACGTAAAGGTCGTTGTTTCTTCTCGACCGTTATGTCCGCCCGCCTCAAAACCTTCAGCAACCACGGCATCCACGCCGGCCAGCTCCGATTTCAATGCAAAAGCTACGCTGCTCACCACATGCACCACAACAATCCCTTTTTCCTTTAAAAATGACGTCCACGTTTTCGGATTTCCTGCGGAAGTAAATACAATTTTCACGCCTTCTTCCACAATTATTTGCATAATTTCCTCAATGTTTGGATACAACATCGGCACATTGACGCCAAAAGGTTTTTGGGTGGCTTTTTTGCATTTTTGAATGTGTTCACGCAACACTTCAGGATACATAGAACCTGCGCCAATTAATCCCAATCCGCCCGCATTGCTTACTGCCGAAGCCAGTCTCCAGCCGCTGTTCCATACCATTCCAGCCTGAATTATTGGATACTGGATATTGAACAATTTGGTGATATTATTCTCCATTTAATTTTTTATGATTTTAATCGTTTTTATTTTATGGTCGAATTTCAATTGCACAAAATACACGCCTTGCGCTAAATTCGATATATCTGTTACAGGATTCAATTTGGTGATATTTTCTGTACTTAATATTTTGCCTAAAATATCAAAAATAACCAATTCCATGGCTGTCACCTCATTCGGAAATTTGAATTTTAATTCGGTGATGGCCGGATTTGGATAAGCGACAACTTCCAAAATTTCTTCCGATTCTTCCGCATTCAGCAGGTCAAAAACGGCTTCAAAATTGGGAATTCCATAACCTTCCTGAGCGGTTGGATTGGCGTATAAATGCGCCGATTCTTTCACCATCTGAACAATTTCAACATTGGTTTTATTGGGAAAAGCCTGCCACAAACAGGTAATAACGCCCGTTAACACCGGTGATGAAAATGAAGTCCCGTTAGATGTGGCAATGTTTCCGGCAGCATTCACAATATAAACTCCGGCACCTTGCGCACACATATCGGGCTTTACGCGATTGTCGGCTGTGGGACCATAAGAGCTGAAGTTTGCAATAACGCCAGATGCATTTACGGCGCCAATGCTTAACACCGAAGCAGCATCCGCCGGCGCACTGATATAACGCCAGGAAACATTTCCTTCATTCCCTGCCGAATTTAACACTATCATCCCACGGGAAAAAGCAATTTCTGCACCTCGGGTAATAAAGGTTGTTTTTCCGTCCATATCCGCATACACATAATTGTATTTTGGATTGTCGAAAGTGGTGTACCCCAATGAAGTGTTGATAACGTCAACCCCCAAACTGTCCGCTTTTTCAGCAGCCTCCACCCACAAGCTTTCTTCCAATGGGGTTTCCCTCGCAGCATCTTCAGAAATAAACAAATAGAATTTCGCGTCTGGTGCTGTTCCAACAAACTGATTGTCCAAATAACCGGCAATGGTTGACAATACCGACATTCCATGCGAACTGCCTGTATAAAAATTTTCACTTCTGTTCACAAAATCATAGCCGCCTAAAATTTGGTTGTTATCACGAATCCTTTTAAAAGCGGCAAATTTATCGACATTGGGAAATCCGGCATCAATAATAGCTATTTGCATTCCTTGGCCTGTAAAGTTATTATCATGAAGCACATTCCCTTTCAACATTTCAATTTGATTGGCGGCATTTCCATAATTAAATTTTGTTGCAATCAATTTATTTGTTTTTTTAACAACTTTTTCCGGATTTCTGTTTTTGCCTGAAGCGTTTAGAGATTTATTGGCAAATTCAATTTTACTCACAAAATTCAGGTTTAATATTTTGTTGATATCTGTTTGGGTTCCTTGAATATGCAAAGCGTTTAGCCATTTCGATTTGGCTTTAACCGTAATTCCGGTGCTGTTTTTAATTTGTGAAACATAGGCAGCTTCCGCAGGAACATCTTTAAAATCAAGTGCAATGCTATATCGCATTCTTCGCTCCAAAGCACGTTGCGACAACATTGTTGAAGGTGCAGCCATAAATGAAGTCTGACTTGGTTTGTCCTTAAAAAACACCCAGGCATCTTCAACCTGCGCCACCAAATTACTTAGCGAAAAGAAAAATAAGAGTGTTAAAAACAGTTTTGTTCGCACAATAATAGCAGGATGAAATTTAAAACCCGAAAATAGGCATTTTTATTGAAAAAGGATTCTTATACTTATGAAATTACGCCCGAACCCAATAATTCATCTTTGAGATACCAAGCCACAAACTGGCCTTCGGTAATGGCCGATTGTCTGTTTTTGAATTCCACGTACAAGCCATTTTCTACTTTATATAAGGTCGCTTCTTCCAGCGGCTGACGGTAACGAATGCGTGCCAAAACGGATAAATTCTCTCCATTTTTCAACGCCAAATCTGGTCGGAGCCAATGCAATTCTTCATTGGAAACAAGCAAAACATTGCGGTACAAACCGGGATGTTCCTTGCCTTCTCCAGTATAAATTACATTTTCATTGACGTCGGTATCAATCACGAATAATGGTTCTATGGTTCCGCCTACAGCCAAACCTTTTCGTTGTCCTTTGGTGAAATAATGAGCGCCTTGGTGTTTTGCCACTATTTTTCCGTCGGAAATTTGATATTTAAATTTTGTGGAGAAAAATGCCAATTCATCTTCTTTGGATGCAAAAGTTGGAATTTCCCTATGATAAATTTCAGAATTTTCAGGTATTTGAACGATTACGCCTTCTTTTGGTTTTAATTTTTGCT
>JAUSOJ010000035.1 GCA_030656195.1 Lutibacter sp. | reverse complement strand
TTGTCTTTGCTTTCTTCGAAGTAAGCCAATCCAAAGAAACCTAATCCATATTTGTCTCCTGCAATTCCCTGAACCAATACATGGTCGTCTTCACTTGCAGTATAATCACCTCTGCTTGATCCGCTTTTTCCATTAATGGCTTCTGTAAAGTAATCGAAAGTTCCAGATGCTGTGCCCGGTCCGTATAAATGGATTTCTTCATTTGGCCATTCTGGGCGAATTTGGTTCCATTTCATGATTTTTCCTTGGGCTGCAGGCTCCCAAATTTTCCTCAATTCTTCTACAGTAAAACTGTCTACCCAAGTATTGCCCGGATTAACAACTACCGCCAAACCGTCGTACGCAATTTCCAATCCCAAATAAGTCACGTTGTTTTCAGCACAAGCCGCTATTTCAACATCTTTTATTGGACGAGAAGCATTTGAAATATTTGTTTCTCCTCTTGAGAATTTTTGAAATCCGCCACCGGTTCCTGAAACACCAATAGTTACTTTTACATTTGGCTGAATCGCTCTAAATTCTTCTGCCACAGCTTCCGTTATCGGGAAAACAGTGCTTGAACCATCGATGCTGATGTTTCCTGATAATTGTTCAGCATCATTAGCACCGACTTTTTGTTCTTTTTTGTTTCCGCAAGCTCCAATTACTAAAGCTAAGGACATCATAATTACTAATTTTTTCATTTTTGTCGTTTTTAATTTGTTTTGTAAAGGACTGAGTTGATTGTTAAGTTTAGGTTAACTGAAAATTATTTATAGGTTGTTGTTTTCTTTACATTCCTTAATATTATAATTTAAATTCAGCGTTTAAAAACACCAACGATTTGGCGTCTAAAGCTGCGTTATCAAAACTAAAGTTTTGGTAGTTTAAAGAAAATTTTAAGCCTTTAACGGGCGCATATTGAATTCCTGCAATCACTTGGCTTCCATCATTTTCATCATTCCAAGCAATTGTTTCGCCAGATAATGTATTTGAGCTCAGCTGGTCAAATCTTCCAAAAATCTCAAATTTTTTGTTGATGACATAAGTTGCATAAAACGACAAACCATCCAGTTCGTGATCAACAGCCAGACTTGAATATTTTTTTCCGTCGTTTAATTTATTGTATTCCGCGCCCAATCGCCAATCGGTTGCTTTATAACCTGCAAATAGGGCCAAAGTAGTGATTGCTTTAGAATCTGTGGTTGGCTGGCTGTCCATATAAATTTTGGTGGTCAACCCTTTTATTGGCTGAAACACCAAACTTCCGCCAATTTTCTGATTTCCGTCTTCATCCTGTAATTTTTTATAGCCTTCACCATTTGAAACCACAAAATTTGCTTTTAAGGTTTTTGTAATCGTAAATTCTGCATTTACGCCCAAATCGGCGCTGGGCCCATAACTGTGTTCATCCTGAAACGATTTAAAAATATAACGATAATTCCAAAATTCTTCCTGATCATTAAATTGTTTCATGCCAATTAATCCCATACTTAATTTTACGCCTTCAGCCACTTTCCAATCCAATTGTGCGGTTTTTAACAAGATGGAATATTCACTGAAACCGGCATCGGTGCCTGCATCAAAAATAATTTTGGCTGAAATGTTTTTGCTGAAATCATAAGCGTACCCAAAATAGGAACGGTTTAACTCAAAAGCGCTTTTTTTGGTGGCATTTTGAGAAAAGTCGTAATGGTAATTCCAAAAAACTTTAAATTGAACTTCGCCGCTTGGCTTAAAATCTTCTTCTGTAGTTTGGGCAAATGAAGAAATTGTTAAAAGAATCGCACTTAAAAATAAAATTTGTTTTTTCATTCTAATTTGTTTCGATTTAAATTACCAAATAAACGAAAACGCTAATTTCCAGTATAAAATTAAATTATTATTTCCAGATAACAATCAATAATATCTTATTAGAAATTTTTAAATGAAGAATGCAAAAAAGCTTTTAATGCTTTGTTTTGTTTCATCCTTTATTAGTTTTTGTCGCTGCAAATAACCAACGCGTTTGTTAAGTTAATGTTAAGCCGATGTTACCGTTTTGATAAAGTTTAGTTTGAATATTAAATATTAGTAGTTAAATCTTAAAAGTTTGGGTCAACTGGAAACTGATTTTGCCTAAAGGAGATTATAAGACAGATTCTAAAATCAGCTATTAAGCATTGCTTTGTGTCTCTTTTTTGCCACAGTGTAAATGTTTAAATAATGAGTTGATATAGATTCACAGAGAGAAATATGGTTAAAAACATTTCAGCATTAGACTGCTTTAACTTAGAGTGTTTTGCCTAATAAATTGGACCATAAAAAAAGGCTGCCCGAATAGGCAGCCTTAAACATTTCACAAATTAGTTGACAAAAACTAATGGATATTATGAAAGGATATATTTAAAACGGGTTTAAATACTTCACAAATTTCAACCAATAATTCCTTTTTTATGTAACCAAATCATTATGTAATTATTAAATATTTCCTATAAAATCTATAAAGGCAAATTTATTTTTAAACACAATTCTTTCAATTGCTCATCGTCAATTTGAGAAGGCGCATCAATCATTACATCGCGTCCGCTGTTGTTTTTAGGGAAAGCAATAAAATCTCGGATGGTTTCCTGTCCGCCCAAAATAGCAGTCAATCGGTCCAATCCAAAAGCAATTCCACCGTGTGGCGGCGCGCCATATTCAAAGGCATTCATTAAAAATCCGAACTGGTCTTTTGCTTTTTCAGGCGTAAAACCTAAATGATTAAACATCAAGGCTTGGGTTTGTTTGTCGTGAATACGAATAGATCCGCCACCAATTTCATTTCCGTTCAACACCAAATCATAAGCATTGGCACGTACTTTTCCGGGATCGGTGTCTAACATTGCCATATCTTCTGGTTTTGGCGAGGTAAAAGGATGGTGCATCGCGTGAAAACGTTTGGTTTCTTCATCCCATTCCAGTAAAGGAAAATCAACCACCCATAACGGCGCAAATTCTTTTGGGTTTCGCAAACCTAGTTGATTTGCCATTTCCATACGCAAAACGCTCAATTGTCCGCGCACTTTATCGGCAAGGCCCGACAAAACGCAAATTAAATCTCCGGCTTTTGCACCGGTTATTTCGGCCCATTTTTTCAAATCGGCTTCCTCATAAAATTTATCAACAGAAGATTTTAAAGTTCCGTCTTCGTTGCAACGCACATAAACCATGCCCGATGCCCCAACTTGCGGACGCTTCAAAAATTCAATAAATGCGTCAATTTCTTTTCTGGTAAATTTATTTCCGCCGGGAACTGCGATACCCACAACCAATTCTGCCGAATTAAAAACGCCAAAATCTTTGTGTTGTGCCACGGCATTCAATTCGCCGAATTCCATTCCAAACCTAATATCCGGTTTGTCGTTTCCGTATTTGCGCATCGCATCATCATAAGTCATTCTTGGAAATTTGGTAACTTCCACGCCATTCACTTCTTTTAACAAATGTTTGGTCAATCCTTCAAAAGCATTCAAAATATCTTCCTGTTCCACAAACGCCATTTCACAGTCAATTTGCGTAAATTCAGGCTGTCTGTCGGCACGCAAATCCTCGTCCCTAAAACATTTCACAATCTGAAAATACTTATCCAATCCGCCCACCATCAGCAATTGCTTAAAAGTTTGCGGCGATTGCGGCAAAGCGTAAAACTGGCCTGCATTCATGCGGCTTGGCACCACAAAATCACGTGCGCCTTCGGGTGTAGATTTGATTAAATAAGGCGTTTCCACCTCAATAAATCCTTCTCCTGATAAATATTTTCTGGTTTCCATCGCCACTTTACTGCGAAAAATCAAGTTATTTTTTACCGGATTTCTTCTAATATCCAAGTAACGATATTTCATTCGCAGCTCATCACCGCCGTCGGTTTCGTCTTCAATGGTAAATGGCGGCACCAAAGATTTGTTCAAAATAGTCAGCTCTTTCACCAAAATTTCAATGTCTCCGGTGGGCATATTTGCGTTTTTTGAAACACGTTCTATCACTTCGCCCTTCACCTGAATCACAAATTCGCGGCCCAGCATTTTCGCTTTTTCCATCATTTCTTTTGGCGTGCGATCTTCATCAAAAATCAGCTGCGTAATGCCGTAGCGATCGCGCAAATCAACCCAAATCATAAATCCTTTATCGCGCGTTTTTTGCACCCAGCCGGCCAAAGTAACTTCCTGGCCAATATTTTCTATGCGTAATTCTCCGTTTTTATGCGTTCTGTACATCGTAATCTTTTTTTTAAGGAAGCACAAATTTAGTGATTTAGCCGATAGTTTTAAAAGTAAATTATTTTTTTTTGGGCGTTCCCCGCCAGCTGGCGGGTCGGGCTTTCCGCTGCAATCTTTTTTACTTCGCCGAAGGGCGAATCAAAAAAGGATTTTCGCTTCAAACAAGGTTCACTGAACGCCAATATAAAATAATAAAAAGGTGAAGTAATCCGTAACGCAAACAGCACAAAATCTTCGTAACTTCGCGGCACAAATATCTATTAATATTTTTAAATATTAAAGCAAAACAATTAATGAACAACAATACAATTGGTTTAGAAATAAGACAAAAAGTAGCGCAATACCAAAGCGAAAACGCTATTTATTATAAAAATGATAAACTGAAAACCTGGGTTGGAATTTCGTGGATCCATTTTGGCGAAAATATTCAAAACCTCTCAAAAGCATTGCTGCAATTCGGAATTAAAGAACAGCAAAATGTAGCTATTTTCGCTGAAAATATGCCCGAATGGATTGTGGCCGACATTGCCATTATGAGCATCAGGGCGGTTACCGTTCCAATTTATGCCACAAATTCTAAAAATGAGGTTGCCTATATCATCAATGATGCAGAAATTAGTTTGTTGTTTGTGGGAAATCAAGAGGAATACAACAAAGCGTTTGAAATTTCAAAAACCAGTGAATATCTCAAATTAATTGTCGGACTTTCAAAAGACATTAAGTTTGAAAAACCTGAAAACGGCATTTATTTAGATGATTTTATGGTTTACAAAGCAAATGAAACCATTGAAACCGAACTTCAAAAAAGATATTATGAAGCCGAACCAACCGATTTGGCAAGTATTATTTATACTTCAGGCACAACGGGAGAACCAAAAGGCGTTATGTTAGACCACACCAATTTTACGGAATCTTTAAAAGCGCACGATTTTGAACTCAAAGTTTCTGAAAAAGACAGTTCTTTAAGTTTTTTGCCCTTAAGCCATATTTACGAAAGAAGCTGGGTTTTCTTTTGTTTGCACAGAGGCATAAAAGTATATTTCAATCAAAATCCGAAGTTAATTGCAGAAGTTTTAAAAGAGGTAAAACCAACCTTAATGTGTACAGTTCCTCGTATTTTTGAGAAAATTTTCGCGGCCATTCAGGATAAAAGAAAGGAAGCTTCACCAACTAAAATGAAATTAGCAAGTTGGGCATTAGGTATTGGAAATTCCTATCATAATAATTACAAAAGATTGGAAATACCGGTGCCTAAAAGTTTAAGGATAAAGTATAAAATTGCCGACAAATTGGTGCTGAGCAAATTAAGGGAGGTTTTTGGCGGACGCATAAAATTTATGCCTTGTGGCGGCGCTCCGCTGGCAGCTGATATGGTTTCCTTTTTTCACTCTTTTGGTTTAAATATTAAATGCGGGTATGGATTGACAGAAACTACCGCAACAGTTTCGCTTTTTGGTTACACCCATTTTGAATTTAATTCGGCCGGAAAAACCATTGAAGGGTCGCAAATTATGATAGGCGAAAATGATGAGATTTTGATAAAAGGCCCAGGTGTTATGAAAGGTTATTATAAAAAACCAATGGAAACTGCCGAAGTTTTTAAAAATGGCTGGTTTTGTTCGGGTGATGCCGGAAAAATTGATGAAAAGGGAAATTTAATCATCACCGACAGAATAAAAGATTTGATGAAAACTTCAGGAGGAAAATACATTGCGCCTCAAAAATTAGAATTGGCACTAATTAGTGACGCTTTCATTGAACAAATAGCCGTTATTGGCGACCAGCAAAAATATGTAACAGCACTGGCAGTACCCAGTTTTGAGAATTTAATTCAGTATGCCGTTCAACATAAAATTAGCTTTAAGGACATTGAAGAATTGATCAATCACAGCCAAATCATCGAAATGTTTGAAAAGCGGTTTGAAGCCTTGCAAAAAGAATTTTCGGTATTTGAAAAAATTAAAAAATTCACCTTATTGCCCCAAGAATTCAGTATTGAAGCTGGTGAAATTACCGCAACTTTAAAGCTGAAACGAAAAGTTATTCAGCAAAAATACAAGGAACTTATTGACAAAATGTATAAAGAATAAACTGCAGTTAGCTTCAAAAAAATGAAGTGCAAACAAAAAACTTTGTAAATTTGAAGTCATCGTAATATTAAATATTAGAAGTTAAATATTAGAAGTTAAATATCAGAAGTTAAATATCAGAAGTTAAATATTAGAAGTTAAATATTAAAAGTTAAATATTAAAAGTTTAGGAACCTGCAATTAACAACTGACAAATTGGAATCGAAATTATATTTAGTGCCTACGCCCATCGGAAATTTAGAAGACATCACTTTACGGGCCATCAGGGTTTTAAAAGAAGTGGATTTAATTTTGGCCGAAGACACACGCACCAGCGGAAAATTATTGAAGCATTTTGAAATTTCCACCCATATGCACAGCCACCATATGCACAATGAGCATAAAACGGTTGCCAATATTGTGCAACGCATTAAAAACGGGGAAGCTGTGGCATTAATTTCCGATGCCGGAACACCCGCAATTTCCGATCCCGGGTTTTTACTCACGCGCGCCTGTTTGGAAAATGGCGTAGAAATTGAATGTTTGCCGGGCGCCACCGCTTTTGTGCCTGCTTTGGTGAATAGCGGCTTGCCCAACGACAAGTTTGTTTTTGAAGGTTTTTTGCCCGTTAAAAAAGGCCGGCAAACGCGTTTGGCTTTCCTGGCCGAAGAAACACGAACCATCATTTTTTACGAATCGCCGCATAAATTATTAAAAACGCTCACCAGTTTTGCCGAATTTTTTGGTGCCGACCGGCCGATTTCCATATCGCGGGAACTCACCAAACTGTATGAAGAAACCTTAAGAGGCACCGTTGCCGAAATGATTGAACACTTTACCATAAAACCCCCTAAAGGTGAATTTGTGGTGGTAGTTGGCGGAAAAAAATAATATTTTGACTAAAATAAATTAGATATGAATTACAGAACATTGGGAAAAACCGGACTTAAAGTTTCGGAAATTAGCTTGGGAACCTGGCAGGTTGGCGGGAAATGGGGAAGCGATTTTAATGAAAAAAACGCAGAAGAACTTATCAATACCGCCATTGACCACGGCGTTAATTTTTTAGACACCGCCGATGTTTACAGCAACGGTCTTAGCGAAAAAATCGTTGGTAAAGTGGTTCGCGCACGTAAAGAAGAAGTTTACATTGCCACAAAATGCGGGCGACACTTAAATCCGCATACAAATGCCGCTTACCAACCGGCAATTTTAAGAAAATTTGTCGAAAATAGCTTGTCCAATTTGGGTGTTGAGCGCATCGATTTAATTCAATTGCATTGTCCGCCCACAGAAGTCTATTACCGTCCGGAGATTTTTGCGTTGTTTGACCAGCTTACCAAAGAAGGTAAAATTAGAAATTATGGCGTTAGCGTGGCCAATGTAGAAGAAGCCTTAAAAGCAATAGAATATCCAGGTGTTAGCACAGTACAAATTATTTTTAATATGTTTCGCCAACGGCCAAGCGAATTGTTTTTTAGAGAAGCGAAAGCCAAAAATGTTGGGATTATTGCCCGTGTGCCTTTAGCCAGCGGTTTGTTAACCGGTAAATTTGCTAAAAGTTCCACTTTTGATAAAGATGATCATCGATTTTTTAACAGAGAAGGCGAAGTTTTCGATAAAGGAGAGACTTTTTCAGGAATTGATTTTGATTTGGGACTAAAAGCAGTGGAAGAATTGAAAGAAATTTTTAAGGATCAAAGCCTGGTTCACAAAGCATTGCAGTGGATCTTGGCTTTTGAAGAGGTAAGTTGCATTATTCCGGGCGCTTCAAGCGTGTCGCAATTACTTTCTAATTTAGACACCTTTTCCGCAACGCCACTTTTAGAAAGTGATATAGAAAAAGTAAATGCCATTTATCATAAATACATAAAAAAGGAAGTGCATCATTTATGGTAACTCAATAAAAAGGGTTGTTTACTGACTAAATTCTCCCGACAGTTAAGGCATAAACCATCAATAAAACCATTTTGAAACTGTTTCAAAATAGACAAAAGGCATAAAATAATATTATTTTATGCCTTTTGTATTGTATAATTATTTACTTTTATTCTACAACTTACTAAAAATCAATATTATGAAAAGCTACTATTTAATTTTATTCTTATCTGTGCTGTTTATTGCATGTCAGCCGAAAGCCGATAATTCGGCAAGTGAGGCTTTCGAAAAAAACTCAAAAACCGTTATGGCCAATTTGGAAGGTTGGCAAAATGAAAATTTAGATTATTCTATGTATGCCAAAGATTTCGCCTTGTATGAAACTGGCTTTGGCGCTCCTAAAGACTCTGTAAATTTGGATGAGATGATGGCAAACGACAAGCAAATGTGGGCAACATTTAATTTTAAATTGCTTGATTCGCCTCCTGTTTTATTGCCGGGCGTTAATCCTGACACTAAATTGGCGGATGGCTCTGTTCGTTTTTACAGCAGTTGGGAAGTTACACTTCCTGCAACCGATTCTACCGCAGCCAAATCGGGCGTTATCAAATTATATGAGTCTTACGATTTTGATGCCGAAGGAAAAATACGCTACCAACAAGTTTATGGCGACTTTGGCGGACTGATGAATTATTTGTTCAGCAAAGAATAGTTTTAAACGTTTATTATAATTGAAAAAGTCCAAGCAATTTGGGCTTTTTTTTGTTGCTGGCTCCACAAATCTCGGGATAGCTTGGGCAAAACGAATTTTCAATTTTCAATTATTCAATGTAAATATTATTAGCGTAAGGGATTGCAGGGGAAAACCTTTTTAGCGGTTTTTCACCGATAAAAAGTTTGGAACGAAAAGCCCGCCCCGCCAACTGGCGGAGAACGCCAACATATTCTAATGGCAAGCAAATAATTTAGCCGTTAATAGTTACGAAAATAGGTAAATAATTGTATATTTGCGCTTATTTAGAATGAGTATAAACAAAGATTTTTGAAATGAACAGTAAACACGCGCAAGAACTTGGCGATAAAATAGTTGCGAAACTAAAAACAATTTACGATCCCGAAATTCCTGTTGATATATTTGAATTGGGTTTAATTTATGACGTTTTTGTGAGTGAAAACAACGACGTTAAAATTTTAATGACCCTGACTTCGCCCAATTGTCCGGTTGCCGAAACTTTGCCGGTGGAAGTTGAGGAAAAGGTAAAAACCATTGAAGAAGTTAAAAATGCTGAAGTTGAGATTACTTTCGACCCGATGTGGACGCAAGATATGATGAGCGAAGAGGCAAAATTAGAACTCGGATTTTTGTAATGGCCGACGAAATTGTAAATAGGGTTGCGAACAGCAAGTTGAAAACAATTGACCTGGAAGATTTTTATCCGAAAGGCGAGAGAACCGTTATTGACATCAAAAACTGGTTGTTTCACGAACAAATTTTGAAGGAAACCGATTTTAGGGAACACTTGAAAAACCACGATTGGAGCCAGTACAAAAATCATTTTGTTGCTTTGACTTGTTCGTCTGACGCCATTATTCCTTCCTGGGCCTATATGCTGATTGCGACTTACCTCGCTCCTTTTGCCAAAAAAATTGTGGTCGGAAATTTGGCCGCTTTGGAAACTTCCATTTTTCAGGAGCTGATTGCAACTTTTAATGTGGAAGAATTTTTAGAAAAACTTGTAATTATCAAAGGCTGCTCCAGCAAACCAATTCCGGAAACCGCTTATATTCAACTGATTGAAAAACTGCAGCCTGTGGTAAAATCCATTATGTTTGGCGAAGCTTGTTCAACTGTACCGCTTTATAAAAGCAACAATTAATTTTCCTTTTATTTTCTGATAACCGCTTGATTTACTAACTTTATGTTACTAAAATAAGCTCTTATGAAGAAAATTATCGTTTTGGCGGCAATCGCCTTAAGTTGTTCTTACGTTTTTGCCCAAGAAAAAGAAGCACCAAAAGATGGTTGGCACAAATCGGGAAACATTATTTTATTGTTCAATCAATCTGCTTTTTCCGATTGGGTTACCGGTGGTGAAAACACCATCGCAGGAAATTTGGGGGTGAATTACGATTTTAATTATCTAAAAGACAATATCACATGGGACAACAAAATAATGGCTTCCTACGGCTTGACCAAAAGCAAAAACAGCGAATTTGAAAAGAAAACAGACGACCGTTTTGAGTTTAATTCTTTGATCGGAAAAAAAGCAAAAGGTTATTGGTATTATTCCGCTTTTGCAAATTTTAAAACGCAGTTCACCAAAGGTTATGTGTACGGAAAAGACCTCGACGGAAAAGAAATCAGGACAGAATACACTAACTTTATGTCGCCGGCAAACCTCACTTTTGGACCTGGAATGCTTTGGAAAAAATCGGATGATCTAAAATTCAATTTGGCGCCTTTGACTTCAAAAGTGATTTTTGTGGACAAGAATTTTACCTTGCCAAATGACGCCTATTTTGGCGTTGAAGAAGGCAAAAGCACCAGATATGAACTTGGATTTTATGCTTCCGGCTACGCCAAATTGGGTTTGATGGAAAACGTAACGATGGAAAACATTTTGAATTTATATTCCAATTATTTGGAAGATCCACAAAATGTGGATGTGGATTATACGATGAATCTGGTGATGAAAATCAACAGTTATCTATCGGCAAATTTAACGTTACAAACCATTTATGATGACAATGCTTTTGAAGGATTTCAATTGAGGGAAGTTTTTGGCGTTGGGATTAATTATGGGTTTTAGTTTTTAGGTTGGATAAATATTTTAACGATGTTATATAAATTACTCATTATTTAACCGCAATGAGCGCCCTCATTTCGTTCTTTCGGTTAAACCGATTGCAGAAAGCTTCTTTTTATAATTGTGATTTTAATTCTAACTTTCTTCCTCAAATTCTTCGTACAACAAATCGTTATAAGGAAAACGGGTGATGTGAATTTTTTTCACTTCTTCAAAGACCTTTTCTTTAAACGCTTCCATATTTTCTTTGTTCAGCGCAGAAATAAACACACAATTGTTATCGAGTCTGTTCATCCAGGTTTTTTTCCATTCCTCTAAAGAAAAGTGCATTTCGGATTTTTGGGTCACCAAATCATCTTCGTCAATGGTTTGGTGCGTAAAGGCGTCAATCTTGTTAAAAACGATGATGGTTGGCTTGTCGGCACTGCCAATTTCGGCCAAGGTTTTGTTTACCGAAGCCATATGATCTTCAAAATTCGGATGCGAAATGTCAACCACGTGCAATAATAAATCGGCTTCGCGAACCTCATCCAAGGTTGATTTAAACGATTCAATTAATTGAGTCGGCAATTTTCTGATAAACCCAACAGTGTCGGTCAGCAAAAAAGGAAGGTTTTTAATCACCACTTTTCTCACGGTGGTGTCCAAGGTTGCAAACAATTTATTTTCGGCAAAAACATCGCTTTTGCTCACCACATTCATCAAAGTAGATTTCCCCACGTTGGTGTAACCCACCAAAGCGACACGCACCATTTTTCCGCGATTTTTACGTTGAACGGCCATTTGCTTGTCAACAATCTCCAACTTTTTTTTGAGCAAGGAAATCTTGTCACGAATAATTCTACGGTCGGTTTCAATCTCTGTTTCACCAGGACCACGCAATCCGATTCCCCCTTTTTGACGTTCTAAGTGGGTCCAAAGTCGGGTCAAACGCGGCAATAAATATTGGCATTGCGCCAGTTCAACTTGTGTTCGTGCATAACTTGTTTGGGCTCTTGCCGCAAAAATATCAAGAATTAAATTGGTTCTGTCCAGCACTTTGATGTTCAGCACTTTTTCAATATTTCGCAATTGTGACGACTTCAATTCATCATCAAAAATGACTGTTCCAACATTGTTGGCTTCAATATACTGACGCACATCTTCCAATTTTCCGGTTCCGATAAACGTTTTTGGATTGGGCGTTTCTAACTTTTGGACAAATCTTTTTACAGCGATTCCTCCTGCAGTGAGCGTTAGAAATTCCAGTTCATCCAAATATTCATTGCATTTTTCTTCATTTTGATATTGCGTTATCAACCCTATCAAAACAACTTTTTCGGTGTTATCCTCTATAATTTCAGTCATAATCAAAATAGCCGGCAGCCATATTTATGTTAAAAAATTGAAGCAAAAAATAATTTCTGCCAATTTTATGTCTTTTCGTTTACAAAAGCAAAGATACAAATTACCAAGCTCATTTAAAATTTTGTATTGCGAGCTTTTATTTAAATTGATTGCCGGTTTAAAACCATTAAACAGCACAAAAACCCATAATTTAATCCGGTTTCACTTCCAATCAAAAGTTTATTGTAATTTACGGCCGGTTTTTAAGAGACAAAATTCTTAAAAGCCAACAGAAACTTAATACAGAATAAAATCCATGAAAACATATTCAATAAAGGAAATTAACCAGCTTTTAAAAGGCACTTTGGTTGGTGATACCAGCCAACAAATTAGCGGGCCCGAACAATTGGAAAAAGCCGAAACCAACCATATTTCATTTATAGGAAGCAAAAAGTACGTGCGATTGTGGGAAACCTCAAAAGCCTGTGCGGCCATTGTGAATGAAGATTTGGACATCGTACCCGGAGAAAATCGTGCTATGATCAAAGTAAAAAATGCCGATTTGGCGATGGCCAGATTGTTGGAAATGTTCAGTCCGGAGCCTCCCGTTTTTGAAGATGAAATTCACGCAACAGCGGTTATTCACGCTTCTGCAATCCTTGGAAAAAACTGTAAAATTGGGGCAAACTGTTATATTGGTAAAAATGTGGTGTTGGGTGACGGCGTTATTTTGTACCCAAATGTGACCGTTTTTGATGAAACCAGTATTGGAAACGGCACGGTCATTTGGTCGGGAACCGTAATTCGGGAACGAAGTGAAATAGGCAGTTTTTGTATTTTTCATCTCAATGTGAGCATTGGCGGGGACGGATTTGGCTATTGCGCGAGCGAAGACGGCAGGGGTTTGGTGAAAATTCCGCACATTGGCAATGTGGTTATTGGGAATTACGTGGAAATAGGGGCAAATTCATGTGTAGATCGCGGAAAGTTTAGTTCAACCAAAATTGGTGACGGCTGTAAAATAGACAATCTTGTGCAAATTGCGCACAACAGTGTGATGGGTCGATCTTGTATCATGGCGGGCCACAGCGGATTGGCGGGTTCTGTAACCCTTGGCGATGGCGTTGTGATTGGCGGAAGCGCTTCCATTAAAGACCACGTTACCGTTCATTCTGGCGCGGTGGTGGCAGGAGGATCAGGAGTGATGAGTGATGTTGAAGCAGGTAAAACAGTATTGGGTTATCCGGCACAGGATTCAAGAGAAATGCTGAAACAATGGGCTGCGCTGCGCAGACTTGTTAAGTAGAAAAAGCACCAAATATTAAAAAAAATCACTTCTTTAAGATAGGATATATCAAAAAAAAATGCGGGGTTAACCCCGCATTTTTTTGTTATTGTTTAATTTATATTGGTTTAAAATTCAAAAATTACTTTACCTCGACCCAGTTTAGCAATCTCTTTTAAGTTATTGACCGTTAGGTTTTCCGTATTTTTAACCCGTATAATTGCCCCTGATCTTTCAGCGAGAACAGCAAAATCGTTTAGTTCAGTCAAGGTGAATAAAGTGGCGTCTAAATTCATTCCGCCGCCCAATCGTATAATGTCTTTCAGGTCGGTAATTGTTTTTTTCATTTTCTCTTTTTTTAATTCCATATTTAATTTTTTTTTAATTGGCAAGACGGCTCGCAATGCAAAAGTTTTTAAATTTAATTATCGGGCCAACGTTAATTATCAATCTTTTAACCAGCCAATTAAACCTTAAAGCGTTTAAGGTTTATGCCATAAATAAAAATAAAAGTGGGATTGAAGCAATTTTTTATTCTTTTTATTAGCGTGTTAAAGTTATGCAATTTATGTTTACGTCCAACATTTTTTATAAAATATTCAAAAACAACTATTAACGCCATTTATCTTCGTAAACAATATAAAATCAAGGCATTATCGAACTCTCGGATTAAAACCGGCAGGCGCGTTTTGCGGTGAATTTGGATGTGTTATTAAACTGTTTGAAGCCGCCGAATAAATGATCCATTCACTGATGGTGAAAATTGGATTTGGCGCAGAAATCGAAGTTTTTCGCACCGCTCTTCCGTCTAGATATTCCCAATTTGTGCCATTTCCATCAACACCAATAACGCCGAAAATATCGATTCTTGCTCCGGTGTTGTTCACCAATTCATAAACGTCATCGCCGTTTCCGGAAATATAGGTGGTTTCAATATCCGGAATATCATCAAACAATATTTTGTATTCGCTGCCGGCAATAATCACAAAACCGCCAGCGGGAATTACGATTCCTGTTAACGCCAATGCCGTTCCGGAAACCGTTGACGCACCATTTAAATATTTATTCAGCTTCCATCCCGTTAAATTCACTTCGCCAACTCCGGCATTGTACAGTTCCACAAAACGCGCGGAAACATTGTTGTTTGGGTCTGCTACTTCGGTAATCATGATTTTTGGAACCAAAACCACACAAGCTTCGAAAGCTTCCGAAAACTGAACATCCAAAGCGGTTCTCAATTCAAGAACATTGCTTAAAACACCGATAATATTCCCTTTTCCCTGCGGAAATAATTTGTTTGCAAAAGTGGCTTTTCCGTTGGTGAAAACCGATAGTTTTGTAGATACGTTGCAGGTTTCCAAAGTGCGAAATCCGTTATTGGTGCCGCTGAAATAGGTGAATGCCGAACCCAATTCATTTTGCGCCAATTGCACATTTTTGACTTTTACCAAGGTGTTTTCAATAGCGGGATTCAAAATCTCAATGATTGAAATTTCTTTGGGAATTATGGTAAAATTCTCTCCGCTGTTGTATATGAAATCGGCAATTTGTGTTTCTTCAATTTCAACAATGGCAGTTGCTTTTGGAAAACCGATGGTTAGAACACCGTCATTTTTATTCATATACAGTTTGTTCAGCTTCACAAAAACTTTATCGCCAACATTGTATCGTTCAAAATTGGCTGTTTTACCAATTAAAATTTGAATGCCGGCGGTTGCATTTTCAACCGCATCCTGAATCACCAATTTTTTCTCAAAACTCCCATGTTCGTCGCTTGAAATTACAAAGCCCTCAAATACATAATTGTTGCTGATTCCGAATTCAACCAGACTTCCTTTGTGCATTTCCTTCACCGATTTCAAAGTGATGTTCGGCTGAAAAGAACTGGAATAATCACATCTTGCCGTATTGAATTTTACATCATCTGTATCGCGCAAATACAATTGAAAATCGTCATAATAATTGCTGAAAATAGCCACAACGCTTCCTTTTCCTTCAGGTAAAACAGTGTTTTTAAAACTGGCGAAACCGCTATTTCTTAGAATAACTTGATCCAAAAAATTACAGGAATTGTCAGTACTTTCCAGCACGCGATTTACCGTTGCGGTATTGCCGGCATTTCCGTATGCTTTCCCCAAATCAGCCGATTTAAATTGCACATTTTCAATTTCTATGAGCATTTCCAACATACTTTTATTTAGGTCTGCGATGGCCACTTTTTTCGGAATTATTTCAGCAACTTCGCATGAACGCAAAATATATTTGTTGAGTTCCGATCCCAAAATTCCTGCCAATCCGTCGCCGGTTGCCACACCAATTTGCACGCTTCCAAAACTGTATCCAACCGCCAAACCTTTCAATTTCACGTAAATTTTCCGTCCGACATTGAACTTGGTGTAAATATTGGTTTGGTTGATGGAAATTTTTATGGCTGCAGTCGGATTCTCGGGCTTGTCCTGAATGGAAATAGACTTGTAAATATTCCCCGATTTGTCGCTGGAAACCACGTAACCTTCAATTATCACATCGGTTTCAATAATTCGTGCGCCTCCAAAAGTGTACATTGCTTTTACGTGTTGAATGGTAGTTGTTGCTGTAAGTTCTGGTTCAGTACAATCGACATTGGGTGTTTCAAAATCCCCGTCTTTTACACAACTTATAAAAAGGAAAATTAACAGAAGAATTTGGACAGTTTTTAATGTTTTTTTAGTGTTTTTCATAGCGCTCATTTTTAAAATCTTACATATAAATTCAAATAATACGAGGTTTTTCCGCCGTACCAATATTTTGGTCCGAAAATGGGTTTTTCTAACTGTTTGTCCTCTTTTAATTCGGGGTAATTGGATTTCCGCGATTGCTCAAATCCGCCGGTCTTAAACAATTCTCCCAAAATATTGTTGATACCCATAAAAAATCCGAGATAATAGTCGTTAATTTTCCACGATTTTCCGCCAACGGCGTTCATCAAAAAAGTTGGGTCAAATTTTTCCTGTTTCAATAAATGATCAACCTGTTCCTGGGCCACTTGCACACCGGTTTCATCATCCAAAAAAGGCACGCCGTCGGAGTCCAGATAAAAATTATTGGTTCGCAACAAAGGAGAAATATCCAAGTAATTGTTCGATAAATAGTTGGCGTTTATCTGAAAAAACCAATAAGCCGGATCGCGGTATTCAAAAGTGAATGAATAGGCGCGTTGCGGCGTTCCGGAAATGTGGTAATTCTTCAAATATGCCGTTCCGAAATTGCTGTTTAAATCGGTGAAAGTTTCAGAAATCAGGTACAATTGAGGATTGTTGCTATAGGTAAATTGCCCAACAGAACCCGCTGCAAGCAGTTTTACGGTGGGCAAAATCTGGTATTCAAAACTCAATTCTGCGCCCATATTCGTTTTTTCGACGCCCGTAATAATTTCGTTCACAAAATCGGCCTGATCACCCAGCAAACCTTCCGCAAAATAGAAAGAAGTTTCAATGGCATCGCTAAATTTTGTGTAATAAGCTGTCAATCGCGATTGAATTTTTGGCGCACGAAAAACATAACTCAAATCTCCTGTCACAATTTTCTCGCTCGATAAATCGGGCGTAATGCTGTTGTTTACCCGCGAATTGGAAAAAGCCGTTTTTGTGGTGGGCGCGTTTGTGCTGAAAGCGCCATTTAAAGTGACCAAATGCCGCCCTGTAATTTTATAGGTGGCACCCGCTTTTGCGCCAAAATCCATAAAATGTTGTTTTTCACCTTTTCCAAAAGAATTTTCAAAATAAGTGCCGTTTTTATACAAACCATCCCGCTGATAATTGCTGCTTTTTACGTTCAATCCCACAAAATAATCAAAATTGTTTTGCGTTCCCTGCACTTGCCCAAAAGCGCTTGCCGTAAAAGCATTGACCGTGTAATTGTATTGAAATGTGTCACCTTCAATAACGGTTCGATTCGGATTGTTTAAGTCGTTTTGCTGCGCATCGCCCAGCGCATATTGGTCTAAATCCACAAACCCGTTTCCGCCCAGCAAATCGAGCATATTTGCATAATTTTTTGAGCTTAAACTTTTGAAGGAAACGCCTCCGTTGAAGTTTAAATTCTCCGTAAATTTTGTGTTGATGAGCGAATTTGCTGAAAATTGCGTGTCGTCAACCCGGTCTTCATACAAATAATACAAGGAATTGCCATTATCTGCGTTTGCCTGATACAACTCATTCCATTTTATTTGTCCGTTTTTCAAAAATTCCTGTTCCGATAAATAGGCGTTTGCGTAATCTGGATTGTCAGGATATCTCAAAAAATTGCTGGGCAAATATTTCCAATAGGTCGGATCGGGATTTAACGCGTTAAAATAGCCCAACCGGCTGTTGCCGATATGCCCAAACTGATAAGCCAAAGTGGATTTTATCGTTGTATTTTCCTTTTCATAAAAATGGCTTAACATCAGCACCGGCTCAAAAATTGTCTTGATTCTTGAGTTTCGCTTATCGCCTTCCTGATTTCCCCAATACGCGTTGTATTGGTAGCCTTTTAAATCGTAAACTTCCTGGGTATTTGGCGACGATTTTCCGCGTTTGTTGGGCGTTGCGAAAGCCGTAAAATTCAAGCTGTGGTTGCTGCTAAACCTTTTTTCCACTGCCAAAAAACCCGACCACGCATTGTAGGAAGTTCCTTCAATATAACCTTCCTGAGCAAATCTGCGGGATGCCGAAACCACAAAAGCCAAGTTTTTTTTGTTCCATCCGGAAGCGTAGGTTGCCATTGCACGACCCGTATAACTTTTATTGGTTGATGAAAGGGAAACTTTTTTTACCGCCTGATAATCGGATGCTCTGGTGCTAAAATTTGTGGTGCCTAAAATGCCGCCAAAAGTGTGATCGGAAGCCGCAATGCCATTGGAAAATTCCTGATTTCTGAACGCATCGTTCAAACCGCCCCAATTGCTCCATTGCGGACGGCCGTCGTACAATTTATTCATTTCAATGCCGTTGATTGCGATGGTTCCGTAGCTGGAATCGTACCCACGGACTTTAAACCAAGCCTGGCTGAAATTAAAAGCGGCGGCCTGTAAATAAGCATCTTTAGAAGACTGGAACAACCCCGCAATATAATCGGAACTTTTCCCCTCTTCATCCAACAAATCTTCATCAGTTAAAAAAATAAGGCTTGTTTCATATTTTTCAACAATGGTTTTTTGTAAAAATACAGTGCCTAAATCATAAGATTTAGCTTCAATAATGTTGATGGGAAATTCTTGCGTTTCAAAACCTTCAAATTGAAATTGAAGCGTGTAATTTCCAACAGGAATATTTTCAATGGTGAATTCTCCGTTGAAATTTGTTTCCGAAGAAATATTTAAAGATGAAATTTTCAGGAAAACGCCTTGCAAGGATTCTTCTGAAGTAGCTTCAATAACTTTTCCTTTGATGGAAGCAAGGCTTTGTGCATCTGAATTAACGGCATAAAAAAGACACACAATAGTAGCAACAACTATTATTTTCATAGACAATTTTTTATGAAAGTAATCTTTATTTGAACACCAACACCAAAAATCAAAAAAATAATTTTTCTATCTTATTGAAATATAGCTAATTATTTCAACTGTGATTGATATTTTGTTTTATATTGGTTCCATAAAAAAATGCTATGAAACGACTTTCTCTTCTTCTGATTTTAATTTTTGTTGCAATTCAACCAATTTTCGGCCAAAAAAAATATGACATCAAAACCATCGCTTTTTACAATTTGGAAAATCTTTTTGATATTGTTGATGATACTTTAAAGCTCGATGAATCGAGCCCGATTATGGCGATTAAAGAAAATCGTGAAGCCATTTATCAGCTAAAATTGAACAATATGGCGAAAGTGCTTTCTGAAATTGGCTTGGATGAAGCCAAAAACAGTCCGGTAATTATTGGCGTTGCCGAAATTGAAAATTATACCGTGTTGGAAGATTTGGTGAATACTTCGTTTTTAAAGGACAAACAATATGGCATTATCCATTACGATTCTCCCGATTTACGTGGCATTGACGTGGGTTTGTTGTACCAAACCAATCATTTTAAACCCATTTATCACGAAACTTTCGAGTTGCGTTTATGGGATGGCAATTATAGAATATACACCCGTGACCAATTGTTGGTCTCAGGTTATTTGGGCGATGAGCTCATCCATATTATAGTAAATCATTGGCCTTCCAGACTTGGCGGTGAAGCAAAAAGTCGGTCAAAAAGAGAAAAAGCAGCGTATTTAAACACCCAAATCATCGCAAAAATAAAGGAAACCGATCCCAATCCCAAAATTATCTTGATGGGCGATTTAAATGACGATCCCACCAACAGCAGCTTAAAAAAAATCTTAAAAACCAAAGGCAAAAAATCGGATGTTGAAGCCGGTGACATTTACAACCCGATGGAAGATCTGTTCAGGCGCGGGCAAAATACCTTGGCTTATCGGGACAACATCAACCTGTTCGACCAAATTATGTTTACTTCGCCGTTGTTGACCACCACAAATGATTTTTCATCCTATAAAATGTACAAAACGGCCATTTTTAAGCCGCAATATTTAACAACCCAAACCGGAAAATATAAGGGCTATCCGTTCAGAAGTTGGGGAAATGGCGGGTTCACCGGCGGCTACAGCGACCATTATCCGGTGTATTTGTATTTGATAAAGGAGGTTTTTTAAGCGGTTTTTAAAAAGTATCAGGTATTTGATGCCTTTATTAGAAAAATCAAATGAACTTTTAACTTTTTTTGGGGCATTTCCCGCCAGCTGGCGGGCCGCGCTTTCCGTTTTATCTTTTTTTGCGCTCCGCTCCAAAAAAGTATGTCACTGCAATCGCTAACGCAAATTGAATTTCTATTTATAATCGTTATTTCTTTGTGAAAACTGCCAATAAATGCAAATTCAATAACAGAAATAAAAATTAAAATCAATAGATTTGTGAATTAGTCCATAAAACCCAAATAATAGAAATTATGCATAAAACACTAATCTCTTTTTTAGTATCATTTGCGTTTATCGCAATGTCGGCCCAAGAGGTAATGACACCTGAAAAACTGCTTCAACTCAACAAAGTTTCAGGAAAAGGATTGACCAAAGACGGCAACAGCCTTATTTACAGCATTTCAAAATACTCGCTCGAGAAAAACAGCTCAGAAACAACAACGTACCAAATGCCAATTGCTGGAGGAAATGCCCAGGTAATCACTGATTATAAAGCGTTATTGGCAGATAAAAGTGTTTCGCCCGACGGCAAATACAAAATTTCCACTGCCGAAGTAAAACTGAAAAACATCAGCGGAAAAGATTTTTATCCGGAAGTTACCGGTTCAAACGTCCAAATTTATGACGAACTCAATTATCGCCATTGGGATACTTGGGAAGACGGCGCTTACAGCCATATTATGTACCAGCCGGTTTCTGATGCAGCTTCTGAACCAATCGATATTATGGCTGGAGAACCTTTCGACAGTCCGCAAAAACCTTTTGGCGGCTCGGAAGATTATTTGTGGAGTCCCGACAGCAAAAACATTCTATATGTTGCCAAAAAATTAAGTGGCGCAGCTTACGCTTCAAGCACCAATTCCGATATTTACCAATACAATCTGGAAACAAAAACCACCACCAACTTAACTTCAGAAAACAAAGGATACGACACTGATCCGGCTTTTTCTTCCAAAGGACAATTGGCGTGGCTTCAAATGAAAAGAGACGGATATGAATCGGATAAAAAAGACATTATTGTTTCAATTAATGGCGCGGCTATCAATTTAACGGCAAACTGGGACGGAACCGTTGACAGTTTTGTATGGCAAGATAAGGGCGATAAAATTTATTTTGTGGCTCCGGTTTTGGGAACCGTACAATTGTTTGAAATCGGAATTCCTGTTGCGGGAAAGAAAAGCAGCGCACTAAAACAACTTACCAACGGGCAATTTGATGTTCACAGTATTGTGGGCCAGTCAAAACAAACAATTGTGGTGAGCAGAAGAGATATGAACCACGCGCCAGAGTTGTTTTCCGTAAATTTAAGCAACGGAAAAATGACGCAATTAACGCAAGCCAATGACGCTTTTTACAATAGCATTACGCTGAGCAAGGTTGAAAAAAGAATGGTAAAAACAACCGACGGCAAAGACATGCTGACCTGGGTTATTTATCCGCCAAACTTTGATCCTGCAAAAAAATACCCAACCATATTGTATTGCCAAGGCGGACCGCAAGGCGCTTTAAGCCAAATTTATTCTTTCCGATGGAACTTTCAGCTGATGGCCGCAAACGGTTATATTATTGTTGCGCCAAACAGAAGGGGAATGCCGGGTTATGGCGTGGAATGGAATGAGCAAATCAGCAAGGATTATGGCGGACAGAATATACAGGATTATTTATCTGCCATTGATGAATTGGCGAAAGAACCTTATGTAGACAATGATCGTTTGGGTGCTATCGGAGCAAGTTACGGCGGTTATTCGGTATTTTATTTGGCAGGAATGCACGAAGGAAGATTCAAAAGTTTTATTTCTCACGATGGTATTTTCAACTGGAAAAGCATGTACGGAACCACCGAAGAATTGTTTTTTGTGAATTGGGATTTGGGCGGCCCTTATTGGGATAAAAACAATGCGGTTGCACAAAAAGCCTATAACGAATTCAATCCTGTTGAAAAAGTTGGAAATTGGAATACGCCCATTCTGATTATTCAAGGCGGAAAAGATTTCAGAGTGCCAATCGGACAAGGGTTGGAAGCTTTTCAGGCAGCGCAATTGCAAGGCATCAAAAGTAAATTGTTGTATTTTCCTGAAGAGAATCACTGGATTTTAGACAATCAGAACAGTTTGGTTTGGCAACGCGAATTTTTCAAATGGCTGAAAGAAACCTTGTAAAAAAAAATTAAATCATAAAAAAACAGGCAGCGAAAAAAATTCGCTGCCTGTTTTTTTTGTTGAATCGTGTAGCTGTTTCCTATCCCCAACCCTTTCCCAAGGAAAGGGAGTTTAATTTCAAGTTATAGAACTGTTAATGCCAACGCGCCATCTGGTATCTGCGCGCCATCTCGCCCATAGCTGTCGCTATATCGTACTAAAAATGTTCACAGAACATTTTTTTAACGTTCTGTCCCCCCTTCGGGGGCTAGGGGGCCTCAACTTCAATATCTTTCAACAAAAGCTGCAATGTTTTATAGCCATTCCATTCATTTTCATCGATGTGAAAAGCGGCTTTAAACGCATTTTTATTTTGGATGATTTCGTGTTTGTCGCCCATTCCAAATCCGATGGCGTTGTAGGTTGTTTGGTTGGTACCTTCAAAAAGGTTCAGCTTTAAATGCGTTTCGTCGGAGCCCACTTTTTTGCCGAAACCATTGTCGCGCAGGCCACCGCACATAAAAACGGGTTTCATATTTTGCGGTCCGAAAGGCGAGAGCTGATTCATAATTCTGAAGAATTTTGGCGTAATTTCTGAAAGGCTGATTTCGGCATCAATGGCAATTTCGGGCGTTCGCAATTCCTCGGGCAAGGTGTTTTTTACAACCTCTTCAAACTTATTCTTGAAATTTTGGTAATTTTCTTCTTTTAAGGTCAATCCGGCCGCATATTTATGTCCGCCAAACTGCTCAATAAATTCGGTACATTGTTCCAGCGCTTCATATACGTCAAAGCCTTTTACCGAACGTGCTGATGCCGCCAATTTGTCGCCGCTTTTTGTAAAAACCAGGGTTGGTTTGTAGTGAGTTTCAATCAATCTGGAAGCCACAATGCCAATCACGCCTTTGTGCCAATTTTCGGCATAAACAACTGTTGAATAATTATCCTGTTCCTTATTTTCTTCAATTTGAAGCAAGGCCTCTTGAGTGATTAACTTATCCAAATCCTTCCGGTCGTTGTTGTTTTGCTCAATTTCCAAAGCGAATTTAACGGCCGAATCAAAATCGAGTTCGGTTAACAATTCAACAGCGTAGTTTCCGTGTTTAATTCTTCCTGCGGCATTGATTCTTGGCGCAATGATAAACACCACATCGGTAATGTTTAATTCAACCTTTTTAATTTGGTGAATCATCGCTTTGATGCCATTTCTCGGATTGGAATTGATTACCTGCAGACCAAAATAAGCCAAAATTCTGTTTTCTCCGGTGATGGGCACAATATCGGCAGCGATGGCGGTTGCCACCAAATCTAAATACGGAACCAAGTCATCAATGGTTTGGTTTCTTTTGCTTGCCAACGCCTGAATGAGCTTGAAACCCACACCGCAACCGCACAACTCATCATACGGATACTCGCAATCTACGCGTTTTGGATCTAAAACCGCAACAGCATCCGGAATTTCGTTTCCCGGACGGTGGTGGTCGCAAATGATAAAGTCGATTCCTTTTTCTTTTGCATAATTTACCTTGTCGATGGCTTTTATGCCACAATCAAGCGCAATAATCAGGGAAATATCATTGTCGTGCGCAAAATCGATTCCCATATAGGAAATTCCGTAACCTTCTGCATACCTGTCGGGAATATACGTCGCAATATTTGGGTAAAATGTTTTTAAATAGGAGGAAAGCATGGAAACCGACGTTGTGCCGTCCACATCATAATCGCCATAAACCATGATGTTTTCGTTTTCGGCGATTGCTTTTTCAATGCGTACAACCGCTTTGTCCATATCCTTCATCAAAAAAGGGTCGTGCAAATTTTTCAAACTCGGACGAAAAAATGCTTTTGCCTGGTCGTAGGTTTCAATGTTTCGTTGCACCAACAATTTGGCCAAGGTATAGTCTATGCCCAAATCCCGGGCTAATTTTGAAGTGATTTGAGAATCTGTTTCCGGTTTTAATTTCCATCGCATAGCTGTGCTTTTTTCCAAAAGTAAGCAAATTTATCTTGTGAAGTTGTTTTTATGGTATGCCGAAAAATAATTATAAATCTCAAAAAAACAATCGCGGGTACTTGACTACACCGTCACGGATTACAAATCCGCGCCAGCGAGTTTATTAATCGAAATATTGAATTTCGTATGAAATATCAGAAAATTTACGAAACATTTCATAAACGCCGCAGTAGCGTTCAACGGAAAGATTTACCGCTTTTTCAATTTTATCTTTTTGAAAATCTTTGTCATAAAATTTATAAACCACTTTTACTTTATCATAAACTTTCGGATGTTCTTCAGTTAAGTTTGCTTTCACTTCAATTTTAAAATCGGCCACTTCAGCGCGCATTTTTTTCAATAACGAAGCGATGTCCATGGCAGTACAACCCGCCAAAGCAGTTAACATCATCGCTTTTGGGCGCAGCCCTTTCCCTTGTCCGCCGGCATCTTCAGCGGCATCAATCATCACAGTTCCTTCAGGCGCAACAGATTCAAAAAGCATTTCGCCTTTCCAGCTTACTTCAATAGTATTGATCATAATTTTATCATTGTTTTAAGGCACAAATTTACAAGAATTTTTAGCATTAAAAAGTAACATTCTTTACAATTCACCCACTTTAAAAACAACCTTAAATAATTTAAAACACATTAAAAAAAATTATGTACTTTTGCGCCACATTCATTTTGAATGTGAATTTCAACCCGTTGGCCAACGGTTGAAAATTAATAAAATTGGGGATGTAGCTCAGTTGGCTAGAGCGCTTGGCTGGCAGCCAAGAGGTCGTCGGTTCGAGCCCGATCTTCTCCACATAATTTTTTCTCAAATCTTAGTTGGGCGAGAAGTTTATCCCGAGCGCAGTCGAGGGAAGCCCGATCTTCTCCACAAACAAAACCGTAAATACTTGTAAAATAGTTGTTTACGGTTTTTGTTTTTTAATGCTTTTACAATTAATGGTTGGTCAATAATAACACTTTCTTATTTTTTCTTTTTACTTATGAATCCAAACTGCGTTAGGGATTGAAGCGGAAAACCTTTTTGATTCGCCAAAGGGCGAAGTAAAAAAGTTTGGAGCGGAAAGCCCGACCCGCCATTTGGCGGGAAACGCCCACCAAAAAGGCGGGCAGGCCCACAAAAAAGGCAGGCAGGCCCAAAATATTTAAAATCGAATTTCACAATTTTAAAATGATTGCGTAAAAAGACGTAATTTTGCCAAAATAAGCCATTTACCTGCTTATTTTATACATAGAAACAAGATACTACGCTAAAAATGAAAAAAATCGAAAACATTGAATTGTCTTTTCTAAGCATTGACGATTACCAGGAGCTTAAAAAAGCAATGATTGAATCCTACACAGGAATTCCTGATGCTTATTGGAGTGAACGCCAAATGGAATCTTTAATCAGCCGTTTTCCTGAAGGTCAGGTGGTGATTAAAGTGAACAACCAAATTGCAGGATGCGCTTTATCGATTATTGTGGATTATAAAAGGATTGAAAAAGTTCATACTTATCAGGAAATTACGGGCAATTATTCGTTTAATACCCACAAACCCGAAGGCGATATGTTGTACGGGATTGATGTTTTTATAAAACCCGAATTTCGCGGACTTCGTTTGGGCAGAAGATTGTATGATTACAGAAAAGAGTTGTGTGAGAAACTTAACCTGAGAGGCATGGCTTTTGGCGGCCGAATTCCAAATTATCACCTTTATGCCGATAAACTTACCCCAAAACAATACATTGACAAAGTAAGAAAAAAGGAAATTCACGATCCTGTGTTTAATTTTCAGATTTCAAACGACTTTCATCCAACAAAAATTCTGAAGAATTATCTTGAAGGTGATGAAGCATCCAATGATTATGCGGTTTTGCTGGAATGGGACAATATTTACTATGAAAAAGAGGATTTAAGCTCAACGGTGACCATAAAAAAAATAGTGCGCCTTGGATTGATCCAATGGCAAATGAGATCATACAAAAACCTGGACGAGTTATTGCACCAAGCTGAGTTTTTTGTGGATTCGGTTTCGGGATATCGGTCTGATTTTGCGCTTTTCCCTGAGTTTTTTAATGCGCCATTAATGGCCGAAAATAACCATTTATCTGAGTCGGAAGCCATCCGTGAGCTAGCAAAACACACTTCGGCCATTGTTGATAAATTTGCCAAATTTGCCATTTCGTACAACATCAATATCATCTCTGGAAGTATGCCTGAAATTGTGGACAACAAGCTTTACAATGTGGGTTATTTGTGCAAAAGAGACGGAACTGTTGAGCGTTATGAAAAATTGCATATCACGCCAAACGAAGCAAAAGTTTGGGGAATGCAGGGCGGAAGCAAAATACAAACCTTTGATACCGATTGCGGTAAAATTGGCATTTTAATTTGTTACGATGTTGAATTTCCGGAGCTTGGCCGTTTGTTGGCCGATGACGGCATGGATATTTTGTTTGTTCCATTTTTGACCGATACCCAAAACGGGTATTCAAGAGTCAGAAACTGTGCGCAGGCAAGAGCCATAGAAAATGAATGTTATGTGGCCATTGCAGGAAGTGTTGGAAATTTACCGAATGTTCACAATATGGACATACAATATGCGCAATCCATGGTATTTACGCCTTGTGATTTTGCTTTTCCAACCAACGGGATTAAAGCCGAGGCAACCGCCAATTCTGAAATGATCTTAATTGCCGATGTGGATATTGATTCTTTAAGAGAATTAAATCAATTGGGAACTGTCAGAAATTTGAAAGACAGGCGAAAAGATATTTATGAGTTGAATAAAAAATAGGAATATTTTGTAAATTTATTTTACAGAAAACAAACATTTTAAAGCAGAAATCACTAATTTTAAGTGTTTTCTGCTTTTTTGGATAAATGTTCAACAACTTTTAATCCTATCCCCAACCCTTTCCTAAGGAAAGGGAGGTTGTTTTGAAATTATGGCAGTATATGCAATAAAAAACTTTTAACTTTTAACTTTTAACCTTTAACTTTTAACTTTACAAGATGGCCAGGTATTTAAAAACAAAGAAAGAACACATCGGATTGTCTCCTTATGAAATTCATTTTAAAGGAGAGAAAAAAAGTGAAAAGGTCATTTTGGAAGTGATTGATTACGATTCAGAAAATCTTGATGAATTTATAGCAAAAGACCTCAATGAGGTGGTGAAATTTAACAAAACTACAACCACCACCTGGCTAAATATTTATGGCTTGCATGATATAAAAATTATGAATGATATTGCAAAGCAATTTGAATTGGATTCCTTAATTCTTGCCGATATCATGAACACGCATGCACGTCCAAAAATTCAGGAATACGACAATTGCATTTATATTTCGTTCAAAATGTTGCAGTACGATGAGAAACGAAATTATATTTCTTCAGAAAATATAGTCATTATCATAAAGGAACATATTTTACTGTTATTTCAGGAAAAAACAGGCGATGTTTTTGATCCGATAAGAGATAGAATGCGAAAAAACAAAAGAAGAATTCGCAGTTCCAGAACCGATTATTTGGCATTTGCTTTAATGGACATCGTTTTTGACAATTACAATTACATCATCAGCCAAATTGGGGAAAAAATTGAAGCGCTGGAAATACATTTGCTGAATCATGCAAAAGAATCTACCTTAAAAGAGATCAATAATTTTAAAAAAGAAATTATTTATTTAAACAAATCCATCAAACCTTGCCGTGAAATAGTGGTTGAATTGCTAAAATTAGATTCAGATTTATTAGAGGATAAAGTCTTTGTTAATTTTGAAGATCTGCAAAACAATGTCAACCAAGCCATTGAATCACTGGACAGTTACCGTGAAATTCTCTCCGACCAACTGCAGGTTTATCACACCACCATCAGCAGCAAATTAAATGACATCATTAAATTTTTAACCGTTTTCTCCGTTATTTTTATTCCCTTAACCTTTATTGCCGGCGTTTACGGAACCAATTTCGATTATTTACCCGAGCTTCATTATAAATACAGTTACTTTATCATGTTGGGCGTCATGTTGGTTTTGGCGGTTTCCATGATTGTATATTTCAAAAAGAAAAAGTGGTTTTAATATGATTGGATCCCGATAGCTATCGGGACAGAAGACCGATCCCGATAGCTATCGGGACGGAAGTTCAATAAAAGAAATGAATTTTTCCCGTGGGAGCTATGTTGAAAATATGATGGGCGTTCCCCGCCAGCCTGCCTGCCGGCAGGCAGGCTGGCGGGTCGGGCTTTCACTACTCGCTTCCCGAAATCCCGATAATTATCGGGATCGGGAGAGCTCAAACACACCGTTCAATCCCTCACGCAACCCAAAACACCATAGATTATTCGCGGAATTCAATTAAAAATAATTGTTAACGGTAAAATTTATCCGAAATTCTGTAAATCATACTTATTCAATTTCTGTATCTTTACAAACCAAAAACACTATCAGTTTTAAACTGAAACCTCAACCCAAATGAAAACGAACAAGCAAAAAGCCATCAACACCATCTATTTCAGTATTGTTGGAAATGCGTTGCTCGCCATTGCCAAAGGTGTAACCGGTATTTTTGGGAATTCCTACGCCTTAATTGCCGATGCCATTGAATCGACCACCGATGTTTTTTCGTCTATTTTGGTGTTGTTCGGACTTAAATACGCCACCAAACCCGCCGATGAAAATCATCCCTACGGACACGGAAGGGCAGAGCCTTTAATTACATTTGCCGTGGTTGGATTTCTGGTTTTTTCGGCAACCATCATTGCCTACGAAAGCATCCAAAATCTGCAAACGCCACAAGTGGCGCCCGAAAAATTTACCTTGGTGGTTTTGGCCATTATTGTGATTATCAAAGAGCTGTTTTATAGAATGGTTGCCAAAAAAAGCAATGAAACAAAAAGCTCTTCCCTAAAAGCAGACGCATGGCATCACAGAAGCGACGCCATCACCTCGTTAATGGCATTTATCGGGATTTCTATTGCCATTTATATGGGCGAAGGCTATGAAAAAGCCGATGATTGGGCGGCATTGTTTGCTTCCGGATTTATTATTTACAATGCGTATTTAATTTTTAGGCCTGCGCTTGGCGAAATTATGGACGAGCATTTATACGAAGATTTGGTCGCGGAAATAAGAACGGTTTCTATGGGTGTTGATGGTGTTGTGGACACAGAAAAATGCCTTGTGAGAAAGGCTGGACTCTCATTTCACGTGGATCTTCATTTAATTGTCAATGGCGCCATCAGTGTTTTGGAAGGTCACGAAATTGCACATAGGCTTAAAGATGAATTACTGAATAAATTACCAGAAATAAATAATGTTTTAATTCATATTGAACCCCATAAAGTTGAAAAGTCGGAAGACCGAAGACCGAAGTCGGAAGACCAATCCCAATATCGAGACGGAAGAGTGAAATCAAAAGAATAATTATTCTCAACGAAATAGAACAATTTTGCCATTTACAAACAAAGTTCAAAATGAACATATTACTGCTAAAATCTGCTTAAAAGTGCCTTCTCGATAAAACTATTGCTTATTTTTGCATTTTAACAAAACTTCCCCGTCTGAATGCATTTCAAAAAACATATCATTTTATTTTTTTTCCTGTCTGCTTTATTTGTATCGAATTACAGTTGGGCGCAAACGCCTCCTGAATTAACCGCTTCCGGAAATCAATTTTATTGTCCGCTAAGCCAACTGCCTATTGTTACCGGTTTTACTATCAGCAATCCTGATAATGTTCAAATAAAAGCCATTTACATTCAAATTTCTACGGGTTATGTTAGAGGTGAGGACCAGTTAATTCTGTTGGGAACGCACCCAAATATCACGGTGCAACCTTTTAATAATTTAGAAGGAAAAATGGAATTAAGATGGACGGGAGCAGGAAACGCAGTCATTTCTGAATTAATTTCGGCGGTTAATAATGTTTTTTTCAGAAGCAGCTCAAACACGCCATCCGGAAGCAGAACTTTTTCAATAACCATTGGCGAAGCCAATTATTTGCCATCAACAGGCCATTATTACGAATACGTTCCTGTAATAGGAATTACCTGGCAAAACGCAAAAACAGCTGCTGAAGGGAGAACTTATTACGG
This sequence comes from Lutibacter sp., assembly GCA_030656195.1. Taxonomy (GTDB): domain Bacteria; phylum Bacteroidota; class Bacteroidia; order Flavobacteriales; family Flavobacteriaceae; genus Lutibacter. The sequence continues at coordinate 7,428 of JAUSOJ010000035.1, read as the reverse complement.
ATTGCAAGGCTATTTGGCAACCATTACCTCAGCAGATGAAGCAAAACTTTCAGGCGAGCAAGCAGCGGGTGCAGGATGGATTGGAGGTAGTGACGCTGCAGTAGAAGGAACATGGAGATGGGTGACGGGACCTGAAGCGGGTAAATCATTTTTTTTTGGTGATCCAAATGGCATATATGATGGCGGCACAACAAACGGAGCTGATATTCCTTTTTCTTTTTGGAATAATAATGAGCCTAACCAAGCCGGGAATGAAGATTATGCGCATGTGACGGCTCCGGGGGTCGGAATCCCGGGTTCCTGGAACGATTTAAGCAACACAGGAGAAGTTTCTGGTAATTTTCAGCCTAAAGGCTATATTGTTGAATATGGCGGAATGCCAGGCGATCCTGTTTTAAATCTTTCGGCAAGCACAACAATTTATATGGCTGTAATCAGCGCAACAACACCCGCAAAACGATGCGGGGCAGGTACCGTTCCAATGTCCGCTACGGCAACTTCAGGCGCTGGTGTTTTATGGTTTGATACTCCAACAAGCACGACAATTTTACATTCAGGTTCAGTTTACTCACCTACAATTTCCGCAACCACAACCTATTATGTTTTGGCATCGGCAAACGGTTGTGTAACCGGGCCAAGAACAGCGGTAACGGCTACGGTAAATCCGTTGCCAGTTATCCAATCAACCATTGATTTTAAAAACTGCGATGAAGACGGTACCGCCGATGGTTTTACCGATTTTAACCTAAATGAAATCACTCCAATCATAACAAATAACGTTTCCGGATTAACGGTTAGTTATCATTTATCGGCTGCGGATGCCAATACAAGTTTAAGCACAAATCCAATAAATCCATCACCATTTAACAACCAAACGGCAAACACTGTTTATGCAAGAGTGCAAAATTCTTTTGGCTGTTTTAGTGTTTCAACAATAAAATTAAGCGTTTCATCAACCTTATTGCCGGCCAGTTTTAACTATGAGCTTGCGGCTTGCGATAAGGATGCAATTGCCGATGGTTATGTTGTATTTGACTTAACTGAGGCGTCGACCATCTTAATAAGTGAGCTTCCTTCCGGACAGATGTTAAGCATTCATTATTACAGAAATTTGAATGATGCACAACTGGAACAAAATGAAATTTCGCCAACAAATTACATCAATCAAACTAAAGATTCACAAGTTTTGTATGTGCGGGTTGAAAATGAAAACGACGGAAATTGTTACGGCATTGGTCCGTTTTTGACATTGACCGTTCAGCAAATTCCGCAATTTGAAGTAAATCCGACTGCGATTGTGTGTTTAAATTTGCCGCCGATAACCCTTCAAACTTTCAATCCACAGGGAAATTATACTTACGAATGGACAGATGCAAGCGGAACAATTATTAGCGAAATTTCTTCCGCTGAAGTTGCTGAAGCAGGCGTTTACACGGTTATTGCCACTTCGGTTTTAAATTGCGAATCTTTTCCAAAAACGGTAACAGTCACCGCATCAGATATTGCGACAATTACGATGAATGACATCACTGTTGTTGATGATTCTGACAACAATTCGATCACATTAAACAACACCAATTTAGGCGCTGGAGATTATGCATTTGCGTTGGATGCGCCATTTGGCCCGTTTCAAGATGAAACTTATTTTGAAAACTTGCTTCCCGGAATTTACACTTTGTACGTGAGCGACAAAAACAGTTGCGGTGTTGCTGCATTGGACATCGCAATTTTAGGATTTCCCAAGTTTTTTACGCCCAATGGCGACGGTTACAACGATACTTGGAAAGTGCTTGGAACCGACTTGAACAACATTCAAATATCGGGTATTTATGTTTTTGATCGATTTGGTAAATTGGTGGCTGATGTTGATTTAACCGGCGAAGGCTGGGACGGATTTTACAATGGAGAAAGGCTTCCGGCAGCTGATTATTGGTATTTGGTGAAGTTTACGGATCAATATGGCAATTACAGAGAAAAACGCGGAAATTTAAGCTTGATACGAAGGTAATTTTTTGCGTTAGGGATTAAAGTGGAAATACTTTTTTGAGGTTTTTCTCCGAAAAAAAAGATTGCAGCGGAAAGCCCGACCCGCTGGCAGGCGGGGAACGCCCACCGAAAAGGCGGGCAGGCCCAAATTCTTATTTTAAAACAGTTCCCGGATTACTTTTGCCACGCCGTCATTTTTATTGGTGTCGGTAATTTTATTGGCAATTTGCAGCACTTCGTCGATGGCATTTGCAACGGCAACGCCCAAACCAACCGATTTCAGCATTTCAATATCGTTGTAATTGTCGCCAAAAGCCAGCACGTTTTTCATTGAAATATTGGTGTAACAATGCTTTAACAAAACTTCAATCGCGGTTTTTTTGGAAACTGAAATATGCGAAATTTCAATATAGGTGGGTTTTGACCGGTACAACATAATTTCATTGGAAAAGGAATTTTCTAAGGCTTTATACAAAATATCAATTTCGGTTTCGTTGCCCATACACATGATTTTATGCGCGCCTTTATCTTCATTTTTCCAATGATTTAAAACGGATTCGCTCGATTTTACAACAGGAATAACTTTGGTATTCTCGGCTTCTCTTTTCGCCCAAAAATCCATTGCCGGCACAAACCAATCATCCTCAAAATACAAACTTAAATGAATGCTGGTTTTTGCACAGAGACCAATAACAGCTTCCAAAACGGTATTGTTGATAAACGCAGAGTGCAAAACCTGGTTGTTGTGCAACACCAAGCCGCCATTATAGGCAATTATTGGCGCCGTTTCATTTCCCAGCTGCTTTTGCAAATGACGCATCGCTTTTGGCATTCGGGAAGAAATGAGCACAAAAGGAATGGGAGAAACACGCTGGATTTCAATGATTGTCATTTCCGACAATTCTCGGTTTTTGTCTAAAAGCGTACCGTCAATATCGGAACAAATTAATTTATAAGTCATTTTGCATTTGTTGGTGCGGCGCAAAAGTAATGAATATATAAAAATATTACAGGAGGTTGGAATTAAAAAGACAACAGACGCGTTTATAGGTCTGAAATATTCATTTTTTAAAAACAAAACCCCTTAAAAAATTACTTCAATTTTAAAAGGGGTAAAAGATTGTGAAAAAAGATCCTTGCTATTTAGGATTGATATCTAAACCTGGTTTGGATTTACCTGTTTCTTTCACAGTTTTGCTTTTTGCCGGTTTCGCTTTCGCGGCTGTTTTTTTGGGAGCTTTCTTTTCTGGTGCCATTTTTAATAGATTTTAGTTAGAATAATAAAATAAAATTAGTAATTATTTTTAAGATAAAATAAATAAATTTTAATTAATAATGTGTTTATTTCTATATTTGATTAAATTAGAACGCTACTAACTAAACAATTACATGAACCTAAGATCCTTTTTTAAACAATGCCACGACAAGGAAGTCTTTAAAATGCTCTCCATTTATGTGGTTTCGTCTTGGGTTTTGTTACAGGTTTTGGCCTTGGTTTGGAAGCCTCTGGGATTGCCCGAAAAAACGATTACTTATCTTATTCTTCTGCTGCTCATAAGTTTTCCCTTCTATATTTTATACGTCTGGAAAGCAATTGTTCTTCCCCTGGAAAATGAAATAATTGACTTGGATGACATTGAAAAAAAGAAAAAAGCTGCATTCAAAAAAGGTTATTTTTCATCGCTTGGCGTTATCTCGATAATCAATCTTGTTGCCATATTGCTCATTATCAACAATAATTTTACAAAAACAATTGCTTTGCCAAAAGTGAAACAAAGCGATAAAATAGCAGTTTTAAAATTTGGTAACAATACGGGTGATGCGGCTTATGATATTATAAGTAAAATGACTGCCGACTGGATTATGCACGGAATTACAGAGAATAAAGCCGGACAGGTAATTTCAAATGAAGTGGTTGATGAATATGCCAGCGCTTTAAAAATTAAAAACACCAAAGGAGACGTTAATTCCTTGGTAAAAGAATATCTGATGCCCAGCAAAATTATTTCGGGTAATTTTTATTTGAAAAACAACAAATTGCTGTTTCAATCCACTGTAAAAGACGGAAATAAAGATGAAACACTTATCGCTTTTGAAACAAGTGAATGTGGCACTAATGACGCTTTAAAATGCATTGATGAGCTAAAAGAACAAATTCTCGGGTTTTTAATGACGGAAGGCCAAAAAAGAGAAATGCTTCAGGAAAAACCTCCAAAATATGATGCGTACAAATATGTGCTGGAGGCTAAAATTACCGATGAAAGTGAAAAGCACATTGATCTTTTAAACAAAGCCATTAAAGCGGATCCTGGTTATTTTGAACCAAAAGTACTTAGGGTTGCCTATTATTACAACTACGGCAATTACAAAAAAGCCGATTCTTTGTTAAAAGCCATTGAACCCGACTCAAAAAAGAACATAAGACAGCTTAACTTATTAAATAGTTACCAAGCCTTATTGGCGGGAAATAACAAAAAAGTTTACCAAACTATTTTACAGGAATATGCGATTGCGCCCTTCGACCTTAAATCGAACAAAAGCGCCATGGTGGTGGCATTACAGTTTGTAAATCGCCCGGAAGCAGTGGAGCCTATTTTTAATGCCATAAAAATGGACAGTATGGATATTCAAAATTGCCAGGATTGCATCATCCGTATTTATGTTAAGGCTTTGGCTTATGTTGAATTAAAAAAATATGATGCCGTCATCCAGCTTCTTGAACCATTTGTAGGAACCGTTGAAAGTCCGTTTCTAAAAAAACCTCTGATTGCTTCTTACATTCGGGCAAAAAATGACATTAAAATTGATGTATTATTAAATAAATTTCAACTTTTGAACAAATTGGAAACCTATCAGGATTTATGTTTGTTCATTGCAAAGGAATATTTACTGATGGGAAACACGGATAAAGCGAATGAATATTTCAATAAAATAATAAATTCCCCTAAAAACACTTCAGAAAAAACAATGCTGGCTGAAGCATTCTATTATAAAAATGACTTTGCCGAAGCTGAAAAAATATGGAAAGAATTACACGCACAAAATAAGGAAAATATTGATTTTTTAGCAAAACTTGCCTTTTGCAACCTTAAAATGAACAACGAAAAGCAAGCCGAAAAATACCTTAAAAATTTAGAAGTTTTGCGGGATCGCTTTCAATTTGGAAGCATTGATTATGCTTTTGCCCAGTATTATGCGGCTTCAGACAATAAAACTGAAATGGAAAAGTATTTGATGAAAGCTGTGGCAGGAGGTTTTTTGTTTACATCGCAAACTTTTCAAAACGACCCTCATTTTATTAAGTATAAAGACGCCCCTTCCTTTAAAAACATTTTGAATTATTGGCACTAACCAAACATATATTCTTATGATCCAAGAAAATTCTTCCACGGCTAATTTTGAATTGACCATCAAATTAATTGAAGTTGTTATTTGGCCGTTAACGTTATTTCTGATTATATTTTTCTTTCGAAAAAGCTTTGCGGGCGTTTTTCAACGCTTGGGAACCTTAAAAGTTGACAGCTCCGGAATAGCAATGTCTTTTGAAAAAGAGCTGGAAGCCACCAAATCGACATTCGAATTAAACAGGCCCGAAATAATGGGCAAGGGAAAATCTTCTTTTGATATTGAAAATGCTTCAAATGAGCCGCCATTTCAACAATTAATGACCATAAAACAAAGTCTTGACAAAGCCTTAATCGACCTTGCTTCAGAAGAAGGCATTGATGTTTCCGATAAAAGCGGCGTATTTCTTTGCAACGCTTTAGAGGCTAAAGGCGCAATTTCCCAACAAAAAAGTGAACTCACCAAATCCTTGTTAAAATTGGTAAATATGGCAAGAATGGATATTTCACAATCTCAAATGGACATCATAAAAAAAATGTACAATGCTTTATAGGCTTAAAATATGAATGCTTTAAAAAACTCTTATGCCATAATTATTGGCGTTGGCCACGATTTGCCCGAAAGCGTAAAAGATGCCCAAGCCATTTATGAGATCCTTTCAAATAAAAAGATTGCCGGTTATAAAAAAGAAAATATCACCCTGTTAACCGAAAAATTGGCCGTCAGAAAAAATATATTGGATGCCTTTGACCAATTAATTGCCAAAACTGATGAAGACTCCTCGGTATTTTTATTTTATTCGGGTCACGGAGGCACTTTTACGGACAATGATCTTATTGCTAGCCGAAAAACAGGTGCGCCATTAAAACCTGAACAAGAAAATAACAGGCATTATTTTTTGCAGCCAAATGATTGCACCATTGAAAATTTTGAGAGAACCTGGGTGCGGGCAGCAGAGTTAAAAGAAAAAATAAATGAGTTAAAATCAAAGCGAATTATTTTGTTTTTAGATTGCTGCCACGCAGAAGGAATGACAAAATCAGGTCCTGAAATTAATGCAACAGAATTAAAAAGCCGGTTGAGAAATCCGGAAGGTTTGGCCCAAAAAATTGATGACGGAAAAGGAATGTCTTTTCTGACTTCTTGCAGGGCAGAGGAAAAATCGTACATTCTTCCTGGAGACTCCTTAAGCTTGTTTACCAAGTGTTTAATTGAAGCATTAACAGGGGAACAAAGGGCGTTTTTTGAAGAACCTTATGTTCGTATGACGGATGTAATCAATTACCTAATGAAAAAAGTTCCTGAAAGAAAGCCCATTCAACGACCTTTTGTGAACATCCAAATGTATGATGATTTTATATTAAGCAAACTTCCAAAAGAAAAACTGTATAAGGCAACTGCGCCAACTTCCATAGTTGAAGCGTCGCCAAAGGCCATTGGCAAAGAAATTGTCACCAATTATAGGGAACGTGAAACGGCCGTAAATGCTGTTTTGTTTGTTCACGGATTTTCAGGAGAATCCGCCAATACTTTTGATGCGATTCAGCATTATATTATGGAAGATCCGGAAATGCTGGGTTGGGATATGTTTCCGCTTGGCTATTCAGAAAATGTGAAGCCACAAATGGGAAAAGGCATTTGGGCATCTGTTGAAGATATTAATCGGGTTGCCGATTACCTTTCAGCATCCATAAAACACAAATACAACAAGTACAAACGCATCGCCATTGTTGCCCATAGTTTAGGTGGACTGAGCGTGCAAAAAGCGTTGCTGGAGCTCGAGAAAAATGATTTGGACAGAATAACGCACGTATTGCTGTTTGGCACGCCCAGCAACGGCCTAAGCAGTGAATCTTCAAAAATAGCAGACAGCCGTTGGGCAGATCTTCAAAAGGAAGCGCCTTTTATTAATAAATTGCGCAGTGATTGGCAAAAAAACTTTTCAGAAGAAATTCCTTTTAATTTTAAAGCTGTTGCGGGAACAGATGATAAAGATGTGCCGTTACAAACTATTTTTGATCCTTTTGAAGATAAGTACCGAATAACGGTGGCCGGAAATCATTTTTCCATGGTACAACCAAGCAGCAAGGAAAACGA
>JAUSOJ010000031.1 GCA_030656195.1 Lutibacter sp. | reverse complement strand
TCCATTACATTTAATAAATCTCAATATAAATGGTACTTAACAAACAGGTCGCCCCGATGGGGGCTTGTTTTTAATGAAAATCTATTTTCTACAAGCAGGTCGTCCCGATGGGACTAAAATCAGCTCCGTAGGAGCGAAATGTTTGTAGAATATTGTAAAAAGTCAGGTTTAAAGCCCCATCGGGGCGACCTGATTGTTTTGAAAAATTTAGCCGGACAATAATGATTATTTATATATAAAAATGAGATTAGGAATATTTCAGGCTTAAATTAATAGCATTTTTTTTTAGGAATGATAAAAAATATACGAATATCACAAAACCAAATGTGTTAGGGATTGCAGCAGCATCCTTTTTTTGAATGTATCGCAGTGAAATTGCAAAAAAAGATATAGCGAAAAGCCCGACCTGCAAGGAAACACCCATAAAATTAAATTATCAAAAATAATTAGTAATTTTGCACCCTTAAATTTTTTGATTTGATAAAGATAGGAGACATAAAATTGTGCGATTTCCCGCTGTTGTTGGCGCCGATGGAAGATGTAAGCGACCCGCCGTTCAGGGCTTTGTGCAAAGAACAGGGCGCAGATGTGGTGTATACCGAGTTTATTTCTTCGGAAGGATTGATTCGCGATGCCGCTAAAAGCAGAAAAAAACTGGATATTTACGAAAAAGAACGTCCGGTGGGCATTCAAATTTTTGGCGCAAATTTAGAATCGATGTTAAGAACGGTGGAGATTGTTGAACAATCGAATCCCGATATTATCGACATTAATTTTGGCTGTCCGGTAAAAAAAGTGGTATGTAAAGGCGCCGGAGCCGGTATTTTAAAAGATATCGATTTGATGGTGCGTTTAACCGAAGCTATGGCAAAACACACCAATTTACCCATAACCGTTAAAACCCGTTTGGGCTGGGACGAAAATTCCATAAAAATTGTTGAAGTGGCCGAACGTTTGCAGGATGTTGGTTGTAAAGCAATTTCCATTCACGGCCGCACACGTGCCCAAATGTATAAAGGCGACGCCGACTGGAGCCATATTGCCGCAGTGAAAAACAATCCGAGAATGCACATTCCTATTTTTGGAAACGGTGATGTAAATTCACCCGAAAAGGCGATGGAAATGCGCGATAAATTCGGACTCGATGGCGCTATGATTGGCCGTGCAAGCATTGGAAATCCGTGGTTTTTTAAACAAGTGAAACACTTTTTTGAAACGGGAGAACACCTGCCTGAAATTACGGTGGCCGATCGTGTTGAAATGGCGCGCCGTCATTTACAAATGGAAATCGAATGGAAAGGTGTTGAAATTGTGGGCGTTATGGAAACCCGCCGTCATTATACCAACTATTTTAAAGGCATTCCCGATTTTAAAGAATACCGCTTAAAAATGGTTAAATCCGATTCTGCACAAGATGTGTATGATGTTTTTGAGGAAGTATTGCAGAAGTTTGCCTGAATTGATCTAAAAGTCAGATCCCGATAGCTATCGGGACCGAAGACGGAAGACCGAAGTTAAAAATTGTTCTGTCAAAATTCCCCTCTCGAGAGGGGCTAGGGGTGTGTAAATCAATCCCTATAAAATTTAACGCATAAAAGAATCAACAACGCAAAAATTAAACAATCTTATTCCACCAATTTTAAAGAAATTCTGCTGCTGGCAATTTTTGATGCTGCCAATCCCAACACAAGAATGGTCACAAGCACCGTTAAAACATTGAAAAATGTAAACTCAACCGGATAGGCCAAATTTTGGGTGATCATAAATAAGCTGTATTTTTTCTGAAGTAAAACCAGGATTATACCAACCGAGAGTCCAATTGTTAATCCGAAAAGTGTCAGCAAAAATCCCTGAAAAATAAATATCCGTTTAATTTCTTTGATGGAAGCGCCCAAATTATACATTGTTTTAAGGTTGTCCCTTTTGTCTAAAATCATCATAATAATGGCGCCGATCACATTGAACAACGCGATAATCAGAATCAGCGTAAATATTAAATAGGAAGCCAAATTCTCTGTATTCAGCATTTTATAAAACACGGCATTTAATTGCTCACGGGTTTCCACTTTAAAGTCGGGACCTAAATTATTTTTGAGTTGCGCAATAATTTGCGATCGTTCCTTGATGTTTTTCACCTTTAGTTCGATGCCTGAAATTTGTGTGGCATTGTAACCCAACAGTTCCTGCGCCAGTTCCAAAGAAATAAACACGTATTTTTTATCAATTTCATCGGTCAAAGCAAAAACGCCGATGGGTGTTGTGTTAATTTTGGTAAATGCGTTTGCGGGATCGGTTATGTAGCCGCTTCCTGGTTTTGGAACGTAAATTTTTAAAGGTTCCAAAAAATCATAAACGCCAATCGACAATAAGTTTGAAATTCCGTTGCCCACAACTGCCCCTGAAGGCATATCTGCGTCCAGCCAAGTGCCGGAATAAACCGTGGTATCCATTCGGTTCACTTTTGCGTAGTTGAAGTCAACACCTTTTATATAGGCAATATGGGTTTTTTCATTAAAATCGAAAAAAGCGCGTTCTTCAATGACTTTTGAATAAGAGGCGATGCCGTTTTGATTGTTGATGAGCGTTTCAATCTTGGAATTAAAATCGAACGATTTTCCTTTTACAGAGGTGATTTTGATATCCGGATCCGAAGTGTTTAAAAAACCAATGCTGAAAGTGCGCAATCCCGAAAAGCCCGAAAGCACAATAAACAAAGCCAAAGTTCCAATAATTACGCCAATTGCGGCAATAAAAGTGATAATATTGATGGTATTGTTGCTGCTTTTTGAAAATAAATATCGCTTGGCTATGTAAAGGGAAAAATTCAAATTATCGCTTTTTGCGTTCGTTTAAAATGTCGGGATTTTTAATCGGATTTTCCTGTTTGCCTTTCAAGGCATTGTCAATATCTTCAATATAATCCAAACTGTCATCCATATAAAAAAACAGTTCGGGCATTCTTCTTAGCTGTTCTTTGGTTCGTTTTGCCATTTCGTAGCGAATGGTAGCCGTATTTTCGTGCAAACCTTTAAGAATGAGGTCTCTTTTTCCCTGCGGAAAAACGCTGATGTACACTTTCGCGTTCGATAAATCGGAAGTCACGAGCACTTTAGTAACAGATATAATAATCCCTTTCATCCCATCCTTGGCGGCGTGTTGCAAAACTTCGGCCAGATCCTTTTGTAAAACACCCGCAATCTTTTTTTGTCTGTTTGTTTCCATAATGCAAAAATAGTATTTAAATATACAATAATTCTGTTTTTGTTTTTGATTGTTTTGAAAATATTGGCTTAATTCATATAATTACAGGAGTTTATTTATAGTTGTTTTGGGCCTGCCCGCCTTTATGGAGGGCGTTCCCGCCAGCTGGCGGGCCGGGCTTTTCGTTGCAATCTTTTTTACTTCGCCGAAAGGGCGAATCAAAAAAGTATTTTCACTTCAAACATGGTTCACTGAACTCCAATAAAAAATAAATAAGAAGTGAAGTAATCCCTAACGCAAATCGCATAAAAAATGATAATGAATAAAGAAAAATGATTTGCGAACTTTGCGTATTTTCTTTGCGTTTTTTTGCGGTTAAATACAAATTTAGTTTGATTGGAATTACCATTTGTCGATTTACGATTTTAAGTTACCTTTAACGAATAACATATAACCAATAACATTTAACTTTTCAACTTTCAAAAAATGAACAAAATAGAACACATCGGCATCGCCGTTAAAGATTTGGAAAAATCGAACGAACTTTTTGCTTCGCTTTTTGGAAAACCGCATTATAAAACGGAAGAAGTGGAAAGTGAAGGCGTAAAAACTTCATTTTTTCAAGTGGGCACAAACAAAATTGAATTGCTGGAAGGCACCAACGAAAACAGTCCGATTTCAAAATTTATCGAAAAAAAAGGCGAAGGCGTTCACCATATTGCTTTTGCTGTTGATGATATTTTAAGCGAAGTGGCGCGACTTAAAACAGAAGGGTTTATCATTTTAAACGAAATTCCCAAAAAAGGCGCCGACAATAAATTGGTGGTGTTTTTGCACCCAAAATCAACCAATGGCGTTTTAATTGAATTGTGCCAGGAAATAATATAGAGAATTTTAGGATTCTTTGATTTTTTGTTGGTTTGTGCTAAATCCGATTTGAGCATAAATTTTGTAAGGTGTTGGCATATCGATTTTTTTAATCTAATCTCATTTTCCAAGAATTTTCATAGTCGGTTTTCAATAAATTATATCTATTTTCAAAATCGTTAAATTCAGTTTTTAATAATCCCGAAGTCATTAGCTCGAAATCAGGTTTGTCTAAAGCGGAAATACTCGTATATAAAATAAATGGCGCTGCTCTGTAATCAAAAACAGTTTCATAGGCAATATATTTTAATCCTCTAGGTTTATCTTGATACTCAGGTTTTAATTCTTTAATATGAATTAGTTTTAAATTGTTATTTTCAATTAAGTAAAATTTATATTGAATTCCATATTCGCCGCAATTTGTTGAATCAATTGCGATTTTAAATTTGTTTTTCGAGAATTGCTCAATTTTACCTGAACAATCTCCATCTCGATATTCATTGACACTATCCTTTTCAAATTCCGATAGTTAAAAGCCAAAAGGGAATAGGATTGATCTGTCAAAAACATTTTTGATTTCCTTTTCAACGTGTACTGATTCAGATTTTTTATCCAAATTAGGTTTACAACTAGTAAAAATAAATAACACGGTAATTATTGTTAATGTTCTCATATTTTAAATGTATGCCAACGTATTTTGACATGAAAAGTTGCGGGTTTCAAAACGCAATTTTCCGATGTTTAAATGTGTGTATTATATTGTGGACAACGTGTTTGTACAATAATTTGTAACGCTTCAACATCAAAGATTTTTCTGCCTTCGCCATATTTTTTTGAATGTTTGTCAGCTTTTAGTTAGTTTAAAGTAAATATGATTTTTATGGGGTACAGATATTATTAGTCTAAGTTTATTTTCCTGTTGGATTTAACTTATTTCTTGGGTCTTGTTTAAGTAACTTGGTCATACTAAAATATAATTTTGGCTCATTGTTTTCAAAATATTCAGGTTGCTCAAAGAATGTTTCCAGTGAAACGGAAAATAGTTCTATGAGATTTGTACCTGCATAATCTCTTAAAACTTTATTGTCTTTTGATTTAATTTTTTGAAATTTATTGGCCGCGTGTTTTTTCCAATGATCAAAATCATTTTCATTAAATATTCTTGATAAATATGATCTTGATGCGTTTTCAAAAATCAAGCAATGTCCAAATTCGTGAATAGATAAATTAAGACCATCATCTGCTATTTCAAATCCTTGTGCTATAGCTGGCCAAGACATATTTATTTTTTTCGTGTTTGGATTGACATCCCCGTCAAAAATTGCCGGATTATTCTTATAGGAGTAGGCTCTGGGCGTTACGAATATATCATTAAACTTTTCAAGTGTATCTGTTTTTAATCCAAATGTAATTTGGACAAAAGCACTCGAAATAATAATTTTCATTTTTTGATTTATTGAGAATCCGGAATCTGAACTGAAATTTGTAGTCCAAAGAAATAGAAGCGTTCGAATTTGAAAAGTATACTTGTTCTTTTCAGATAGATTTTGATAGTAAGTGTTATTGGTCAATAACACTTCATGACATTCAGCTTTTGTCTTTTGTCTGAAAAATAAGCTAATAAGTTTATATTTTATATTCAAGTTTTGAAATCTTTATTGTACTTAACAAGTTTGTATATTATTTGAGCGGCTTCACATCAAATGTTTTCGCCGCCGTCCCATTATTATTGGATGTTTGTCGGTTTTTACTAAATGCGAATTACGCATAAATTATATATGGGGTTAAGTGCTTTTTATATGCTGTCAGATTAAATCTAAAAAATTTGAAACTATTTTTCTGTTTTGGTTTTACGTTTTAACAATCTCCAATTAAAGGAAAAAAGTCAGAAGTTTTTCGGTTCAGTTACCGTTTTTCAGGTTTAGATTTCTCGGAAATATTTAGAAAGCCTTACGCTCCATTTATGCAATTTTGCTTGATTTGGAATTTTAAATGATTAATTTGTCAGTTTTTGTTTTCTGCCAATTGTAAAATATAAAATTGCGCCAATCAAATTGAGAAATAGTACAACAAGAACCCAAACAATTTTATCATTTCCGTTAAATTTACTCTTTAAAATGTCGATTAAAGCTATAATTGTCGGTATAATCCAAAAAAATACAGCAATTAAAATTATTATCCATTGTAAAGGTCCGATCATTCCTAAATAAGTCATCTTTTTCTGTTTTTAAATTAATATTAGTATTGCAAATTTTGTTTATGTTTTTATTTTATATCAAACAGTTTATCCAATTCAGTTTCAATCACGCCCCTTTCGTATCCTTTAATAATCTTAAAAAGGTTTCCTTCTTTATCAATAATAAAACTTGTTGGATATACCTGGACGCCATATTGAGCAACAACTTTGTCTTTGACTCCCCCTAAATTCGAAATGTTTATCCAATCAATTCTATCTGCTTCACTTGATTTTTTCCAAGTTTTGTGGTCAACATCAACAGAATAGCTGATAATTACAAAATCTTCATTTTTGTATTTTTCTTTGAGTATTGGAAATTCTTCTTGATTTTGTTCGTGGCACACGTGACACCAATATGCCCAAAAATCTAAGATGATAACTTTCCCTTTAAAATCTGAAAGTTTTACGGTATTTCCTTCTAAATCTTTTGCATTTATATCTATAAATTGTCCTCCAACCTTTATTTTTTCAATTTCAAAACTATTTTTTAGTGCAATCCCATTTTTTGAAATTTTATGATTGTCATCAAGTTTATCATAAAATAATTGCAAACTGTCCTTCGTTACTTTATCTGTGAAATATAAAAAGTTGGACAATGAAACCAGATTATTTGGATTTTTAAAAAGGAACGCCAGGTTTTCTTTACGCGTTCCTGTTTGATAATCTTTATAGTCAATTTCACCATTTTTCATTTGGTTACTGTACTTTTCACCAATTGCAAAATATTTTTTGTAAAACTCAGTTAGTTTAGAGCCGTTGATTTTAGCATTTTCAAAATCATCAAAATTCCCATGTATTGATAGTTCTCCATTTTCAAGCCAGAGATAATTTCTTTTTCCCACTTCTGCCTTATAATCGATAATCATAATTTGATATTCGCTTGGTTCGTCTATTTGTCCTTGAAACTTAAAAGAGCCATTTTGAGAAAGTGTTGAATCAACATTTACGCCATAGAAATTTTGAGCGTCCATTCTGGTTAAAACAACCGTTAAACTGTCTTTAAGGTTTTCAATATTTGCTGTTATAGTAAATGAATTGTTTTTTTCATTAGGTGAATTCTTGTCTTGACTGAAACTGCAAGAAATCGAGAAGAAGCTAAGGATGATTAATATTTTTTTCATAGTATTTTTAATTTATTGGATTGCTTAGGGTTTGTATTATGATTTTTACCTTTCCGCCATATGCTGATTGAATGTTTGTTTGTTCAATTTTAGTTTAAATGTAAGCATAAATTTTATGAGGTGTTGGGCATAGTTTTTTTAAAATGCTGGTGGTGGTGGTCTCATTTGAGACTCATCTATATTTAAAATTCCACTTGCATCAAGCTCTAATATCAATTCATTTGCACTGTTAACAACCTTTTTTATCTTACCAATTTTATCAATAATAAAATGTGTCGGATATGCATTAATTTCCAATTCATTTTCCATAAATTCTTGTGGAACAGAGGCAACTTTATAGTTGAATGGTTTTTTTAATAAAAATTGTT
>JAUSOJ010000025.1 GCA_030656195.1 Lutibacter sp. | reverse complement strand
CTCCGGGTTATGAATCCGACGCTCTAACCAACTGAGCTACCACGCCATTTATTAAGGGTGCAAATATAAAAAATAAAACTTTCGCAGCACAAAATATTCTGTTTAATTTTTAAAATATAATTTTTTTTAAAAAGAATATTTATATATATTGTGCTTTTAAAAAGAGACTATGATTACAAAATTAAAATTTGAAATGGAATTTCCAATACAGGCTTCTCCACATATGCTTTACCAGTATTTTGGTTCACCTTCAGGACTTTCAGAATGGTTTGCAGATAACGTAAATTCGAGAGGCGAAATTTATACTTTTATTTGGAATGGGTCAGAAGAGAAAGCCAAAGTGCTTCAGGAGCGTCCCGACGAAAAAATTAAATTTAAGTGGCTTAATGATGGTGAAGATAAAACGTTTTTTGAGTTTAGAATTGAAGTAGATGAAATCACCAAAGATGTTTCTTTAATTATTACCGATTTTGCTGAAGAAGATGAAATTGAAGAATCAAAAATGTTCTGGGAAAATCAAATAGACGAACTAAAAAGAACTATTGGCGCTTAAAAATTAAGCGAGTTATATAAAACCTTGAAGAGCTTCAAGGTTTTTTTATGTAGTTTTGCGTCAAAATATTTAAAATATGGTCAATTTTAATGGCATCATGCGCGATAAATCAAAGGCATTATTAAATTCAAGCAACAGAGCTTTTAATTATGGAGATGCGCTTTTTGAAACGATTAAAATTGCGGATTCAAAAATATATTTTTTAGAAGACCATTATTTTCGGCTAATGGCTTCTATGAGAATGTTGCGTATGGAGATTCCGTTAAATTTTACAATGGAATTTTTTGAAAGTGAATTGCTGAAAACGGCGGAACAAAATAACCTTGAAAATGCAAGGGTTCGATTGACTGTTTTTAGAAAGGAGGGCGGACTTTACAATCCAGCAACCAACCAAATTGATTATTTAATTGTTGCTTCACCATTGACTGTTTTGGTTAAAGAAACTTATTCCGTAGATATTTTTAAGGATTATTACCTCAATTCCGATATTTTGTCAACTTTAAAAACAACGAACAAAATAGCCAATGTTTTGGCCAGTATTTATGCTTCGGAAAATGGTTTCGACAATTGTATTTTGGTGAATGAAAGAAAACAAGTGGTTGAAGCCATCAACGGAAATATTTTTACGGTAAAAGGAAATACCATTAAAACGCCTCCAATTACGGAAGGTTGCATTAAAGGAATTACTAGAAAGAAAATAATGGAGATTGTTTCAAATAGTGACGATTATACCTTAGAAGAAACCGAAATTTCACCTTTCGATTTGCAAAAAGCCGATGAGATTTTTATCACGAATGTTATTGTGGGCATTCAGCCAGTTACACAGTATAAAAAAGCCATATTCAATACAAAAGTTTCAAAAGAATTGGCTTTGGCGTTAAGTAAGTTAATTTAAAGCCGGATTTTTTGGTGCGTTTGCCCAAATTTGGTATTCACCGCCAAATTCCATCAATTGATTTTTCCATAAAGTAGCACTGTTTACCTGCAATAAATTGGGATATTTATTTTCTGTGACCACCCAGGAAGATTCGTTTAATTCTTCTTTTAACTGCTCAACAGACCAGCCCGAATATCCTAAGAAAAAACGAATATCAGTATCTTTCAGCGTTTTGTTGTTTAACAAATTGGTTAAAGTTTCAAAATCGCCGCCCCAATACATATTTTTGTCAATTTTAATGCTGTTGGGAATTAAATCGGGTGAATTGTGAATAAAATAAACGTTTTCTTGTTCAACGGGACCGCCATTATAAATTTTGAAATCACAATTAATTTCAGGAATTAAATCGTTCAAGACAAATTTTGAAGGTCGGTTCAAAATAAACCCAACACATCCATCTTCTCCATGTTCCGTTAAATAAATTACAGATCTGTTAAATGCTTTGTCATTTAAAATAGAAGGTTCTGCAACCAGTAATCTGCCTTTTGATGGATTTTTTGTTAGCATATAGTAGTTATGAATTAATAAATATAATAAAATTTATCAATAAAAAAAACTCTCTAAGTATTTTTTAGAGAGTTTAGTGTTATAAGAAAAATTCTTACATATTAGTTTACCGCATCGCTAAGTCCAGCTCCTGCTTTAAATTTTACAACGTTTTTTGCTGCAATTTTAATTGTTTTTCCAGTTTGAGGATTTCTTCCTTCTCTTGCTGCTCTTTTAGATACAGACCAAGTTCCCCATCCAACTAAAGCTACTTTATCTCCTTTTTTAAGAGCGCCAGTTACATTTTCTGTTAATGATTCTAAAGCTGCTTTCGCGGCTGCTTTTGTGATACCGGCATCAGCTGCCATTGCATCAATTAAATCTGATTTGTTCATAAATTTAAATGTTAAATTAATTGGTTAAACATAATTTGCTTGCTAATTACATTAATTAGCTTAACAAAGTTATACGGAATAAGGGTTTGTGCAAGTTTTTGCCCTATAAAGTGCTCTTTTTGTTGATAAATAACGGCAAATGTTAATAACCTAAGGCGTTATTGGTGAAATATCCC
Source organism: Lutibacter sp. (assembly GCA_030656195.1). Taxonomy (GTDB): domain Bacteria; phylum Bacteroidota; class Bacteroidia; order Flavobacteriales; family Flavobacteriaceae; genus Lutibacter. Next base: position 1,518 of record JAUSOJ010000025.1, on the reverse strand, counting down.
TGAAGCCCCATAAAATATGGGTTTATTGCATTAATGCATTTTCAGAAAATTTGAAGCCATTTAACAAACTTTTGCTGTCCATTTGTTTTTTGCCGGCGAGCTGTAAACTTTCCAGAATGATATAACCTCCGGTTACCGCTACTTTGATCTCATTTTTAGAAGTTATTAAGGTTCCGTTTTTATGATGATGCGATGCAAACTCCTTTTTTACATTGTAAATTTTAACCTTAATTTCTTCGTTGTTATTGATGAGGGTTGTCCAGGCAGCAGGAAAAGGATTTAAACCTCTTATTAAATTGTAAATATTGGATAAAGAATCATCCCAATCAATTTTACATGTTTCAGTAAATATCTTTGGCGCCGGTTTTTCTTCAATTTCAGGCTGTTTTATGGTTGCTACACTTCCTTTTTCAATCAGCTGAACCGTTTTTACCACCAATCTGCTGCCAACATCCATCAATTTATCGTGTAATTCGCCTAAAGTTTCGTTATCGCCAATAGCAACTTCTTCCTGCAAAATAATGTTTCCGGTGTCAATTTTTTCATCAATAAAAAAAGTGGAGACCCCAGTTTTAGTTTCACCGTTTATGATGGCCCAATTGATGGGTGCGGCACCTCTGTAATTTGGCAAAAGCGATGCGTGTAAATTAAATGTGCCGTATTCCGGAAGTTGCCATACTGCTTTTGGCAGCATTCTAAAAGCAACCACAATTTGTAAATTGGCGTTTAAACTTTTTAATTGGGTGAGAAATTCCTCACTTTTCAAATTGCTGGGCTGCAAAACAGTTAAATTTTGCGCTAACGCATATTTTTTAACTGGAGATTGCTGTATTTTTTGGCCTCTTCCTGCAGGTTTGTCGGGTGCAGTAATAACACCAACCACATTAAATTTTGCTTTTACAAGAGCGTCTAGCGTAGCAACGGCAAAATCTGGTGTTCCCATAAATACGATGCGTAAATCTTTCATTAAAAAGTGCGTTTAAATTTATTTTGCGAAGTTATCGTTATTTTATTTTTTTCTAATAAAATTTTCAGGGAATTTATAATTTCAGTTTCCGAATAATCCAGCAATACAAACAATTCCTGGGAAGAAAGTACGCGATCTTTAAGCAATTCCATGATTTGATCCAACATGGTTTGAATGGCATTGTTTTTTGCTTTTTTTGCCAAACAATTGTCGCATGTGCCGCAAGGTTCAGTTTCAAATTCATTAAAATAGTTGAGGAACTGAATGGTTCTGCAGGTTTTTGTGTTTTCGATATAAGAAATTACGGCTTTTAGCTTTTCCGATTTTAAATTATTTTGTTGTTCAATATTTTTTGAAATGCTGTTGATGGTATAATTATCGTCCCTTGCAATTAAAAATGAAAGTCGGGAAGTGGTGTTTTCATAACTGTAATGCACAATGCCGTTGCTGTGTAATTCCTTAAGTTGCCTAACCACCTCATTTTTTGGGCAATTTAATTTTTTGGAAAGTTTGTATTCGTTAATAATGGTATAATGTTCAAAAATGCCTCC
>JAUSOJ010000017.1 GCA_030656195.1 Lutibacter sp. | reverse complement strand
CCTAAAATTACTAAGTTTTTCATTTTTAGTCTTTTAATTTTATTATTGTTTAAGTGTCTCTAATTTTAATGTAAAGTTACTTAAGTAGCTTAATGCTATTTATGATAATTATCACTATCGTAAGTAACATTGGTTACCATTAAAGTTAAGAAAAGTTGAGGAAAGTGAATGTATTTATAAGTAAAAAAATATGATTAATTTAGCAAAGAAATTAAAGAATATGTCTGACAACATCGAAGAAAAAATAAAACAGCTAAGCGCAGAATTAAACCAGCACAATTACAATTATTATGTGCTGGACAAACCAACCATCTCCGATTTTGATTTTGATTTAAAATTGAAGGAACTGGAAAAGCTGGAAACTGAAAATCAGCAATTTTTCGACCCAAATTCTCCAACCCAACGTGTTGGAGGCGAAATTATCAAAAGTTTTAATACCGTTGTTCATAAAAACAGAATGTATTCTTTGGACAATTCCTATTCAAAAGAAGATATTTTGGACTGGGAAAAGCGGATTAAAAAAATGATTGGCGCAGAAGATGTGGAATATGTTTGCGAATTAAAATACGATGGCGCTTCCATTAATTTGAGTTACAGCAACGGAATTTTGCAAAGTGCCGTTACACGAGGCGACGGTTATCAGGGCGATGATGTTACTGCAAACATTAAAACAATACGTTCAATTCCGTTGGTTTTAAAAGAAAATTTGATGGGTGATTTTGAAATTCGGGGCGAGATAATTTTACCGCTCGACGGATTCAATAAAATGAATGAAGATCGAATGGATATTGGGTTAGAACCATTTAGCAATCCGAGAAATACAGCAAGCGGCAGTTTAAAATTGCAAGACAGCGCAGAAGTTGCCAAACGCCCTTTGGATTGTTTGTTGTATCACGTGGTTGCCAATAAAAACCCGAACAAGACTCATTTTGAAGCCCTGGAAATGGCCCGAAAATTGGGTTTTAAAATTCCTGTCACCAACAAAATTTGCGCAAACATAGAGGGGGTTTTTTCATTTATTGAAAATTGGGACACAAAACGCTACAAATTGCCTTATGAAACCGATGGCGTGGTGATAAAAGTGAACAGTTTGGCTCAGCAAGATGAATTGGGATATACCGCAAAATCGCCAAGATGGGCCATTGCGTACAAATATAAAGCAGAACAGGAAAGTTCTGTTTTAAAAGAAATTACCTATCAGGTTGGACGAACAGGTGCCATAACGCCGGTGGCGAATTTAGCGCCGGTTCAATTGGCGGGAACCATTGTTAAAAGAGCTTCGCTGCACAATGCCGACCAAATTGAAAAACTGGATATTAGAGTTGGCGATACGGTTTATGTGGAAAAAGGCGGAGAAATTATTCCCAAAATTGTTGGGGTGGATTTAAGCAAAAGACCAAAAGATTCACAACCTACAAAATACATTACCCATTGTCCGGATTGCAATACCGAATTGGTTAGGACCGCTGGCGACGCTAAACATTTTTGTCCGAATGAATATGGCTGTCCGACCCAAATTACAGGACGAATCCAGCATTTTATAAGCAGAAAAGCGATGAATATTGACGGATTGGGCGCAGAAACCATTCAGCTGTTATTTAAACAAGGTTTGGTTCACAATTATGCCGATTTATATGAATTAAGGGAATCGCAAATTATTCCTTTGGAACGCATGGCCGAAAAATCGGCGCAAAATATTATTGCAGGTATTGAGAAATCAAAAGAAGTGCCTTTTGAAAAAGTGTTGTTTGCTTTGGGAATTCGGTTTGTTGGTGAAACCGTGGCCAAGAAGTTGGCGAAGCATTTTAAATCTATTGACAATTTATTGAAAGCTTCTTTTGAGGAATTAATTTCTGTGGATGAAATTGGCGATATTATTGCCAAAAGCATCATTCATTTTTCAGCAAATCCAATTAATATTGCGTTGATAGACCGATTAAAAATATATGGCGTACAACTGGAAGTATCAGCTGAATCCCAAGTTGGGAAAACGACTATTTTATCAGGAAAAACTTTTGTGGTATCGGGTGTGTTTACCCATTTTGAAAGAAACGATTTAAAAAAATCCATTGAAGACAATGGGGGCAAAGTGGCAAGTGGCATTTCAAAGAAAACGGATTTTGTTGTTGCAGGAGAAAATATGGGACCGAGCAAGCGTGAAAAAGCAGATGCGCTGGGTGTTCCAATTATTTCCGAAACCGATTATTTGAAAATGATTGGATGATTTTAAGAAACCAATAAACTAAAATGCATTAGGGATTATAGTGGAAATACTTTTTTGGCTTTTCGCCAAAAAAGATTGAAACGGAAAGCCCGACCCGCCAGTGGGCGGGCCTGCCCGCCCACTGGCGGGGAATGCCCAAATAATAAGATGAAGTATGTTTCTTTATCCGAAATTTGAGGTTTTAAACAAAATTTTAAATATTTTCAATAATAATTCTGTTGCGGCGGATGATTACTTTTCCTTCGTTTTCAAGAATTTTAAGCAATCGAGAAACCACCACACGTGAGGTGTTTATGTCATCGGCAATTTCCTGGTGGGTGATAATCAACGTATTGTCTTGCATTATTTTAACTTTATCCACCAAATACTTATGCAGCCTGTCGTCTAACTTCATAAATGCCAAACTGTCAATAGATTCAACCATTTCAATGAGGCGCATATGGTAACTGTCTATGATAAAATGACGCCAGGATTTGTACTTAATTAACCAATCATCAATTTTAGATACCGGCACGAATATACCTTCTGTTTCTTTTTCGGCAACTCCACGGAACATACTTTTGCTTTTGTTAATGCAGTTTATAAAAGAAATGGCGCAGGTATCACCTCTTTCCAGAAAGTATAAGGCTATTTCATCGCCTTTTTTATCTTCGCGAATAATTTTCACGGCTCCTTTTAAGATCAGTGGCACATGAGTCATGTTATCGCCAATGTCAATTAAAGTTTCGCCGCTGGCAATAACTCTGAAGATTCCTATTTCAACAATTTCATCAATTAATTCCTTTTCAAAAATTTCTGAATAATAATCATCTAATTTGCTCCGTAACAGTGTTTCATCGGTATTCATGGTCAAAGGTATTAATGAAATTAATATGACAAATATAGTCTATAAAAAAAAATAACTCCTGATTTAAATCAGGAGTTAT
>JAUSOJ010000011.1 GCA_030656195.1 Lutibacter sp. | reverse complement strand
TTAATAATTCGTATATATTCGGAATTTGCCTAAAAACAACCATTCACCAAAAAATGATCAATGATGGGAATTTAAGCTTTCAATAATTTGTTATTTGCTTGATATCAAATAGTTTAATACTTATAAATTCAACAGAACCGTTATTGATCCCAAACTTCAGAATGTTATAAATACAGTGAATTAAGCACTGATTTAAGCACTATAATTTCAAGAAATAAATTAAACCAATAAAATTAGGAAACGAATTGCGGCGGTTTTAATAAAGACTGATAGAAATCTTGTGAAGTGTATTTATTAACAAAAAATCTATGGGTATAAACTTCTTCGAAATTTTTAAGGGAATAGGAAAATTGATCTAAAGGCGAAACTGGGTACTTTTCAAAATCAATTTGGGGAATGGTAGATTTATGGTCGTGATTGTCGTGATTTGCTTTTTTAATTTGCTTCTCTAAATAACACTTTCCATTGCATTCTAACGAAGGTTTGTCTCTGTTTTCGCAAAGTACCGTAGCGATATAATCATAATTGGCATAATACTCCATAATTGGAACCAACGGACGAACCATGGCCAGCAAATAAAGCAGGTAAAAAAATATGCCGAAAAACTGATTTTTCATTTACAATGAATATACAGGACAAATATATCTTTTATTTTTTAATTTCAAAGTGACTTTTGTAACTTTAAACAGCTAAAAATGTACCCAAACCAAATAAAAGTGCAAACAAAAAAGTACTGAGTGCCAATTTTTTTAATTCTGGGTCCAAAAGTACAGGCCTTTTATTGCGGTACACCACCATAAAATGTTTTCCAATCGGAATATACGCCAGCAAAAATATCAGTTGGTGCCAGGATTTGTAGTAAATAAATGAATATGCTGTGGCAAACAAAAAAGAAGCAATCAATAAATAATAATGGTAATATTTGGCAAACTCCACGCCTATTTTTACCACAATGGTATTTTTGCCTGATTTTGCGTCGGACACACTATCGCGCATATTGTTTAAATTCAATACGCCAATGCTTAAAAATCCAATGGAAAAGGCCGGCATAAAAATAGTGAAATCCAATTGTTTTGTGAACAAATAATAACTGCCGCAAACACTCAACAATCCGAAAAATAGGAATACGAAGAAATCGCCAAACCCGCTATATCCATAAGCTTTATTTCCCACGGTGTACTTTACGGCTGCAGCAATGCTTGCAATTCCCAACACAAAAAACACCAATAAGTTTACAAAATCGTCTTTGCCAAAAGCAATATAAATAAGTAAAATGGCGATAACCAGCGTAACAGCACTTGTTATTTTAATGGTTCTCAGCAATTGCTCCGGTGAAATTTCGCCGCTCTGAATGGCACGTTTTGGACCAATTCTATCGTCATTGTCGGTTCCTTTTACGCCATCGCCATAATCGTTGGCAAAGTTTGAAATAATTTGAAAACCTACAGTGGTCAGCAAAGCCAGCGCACAAATTAACCAATTGAAACTACCATGTGATGCTGCCAAAAAACTGCCTACAATAATCCCTGAAACAGACAATGGCAGCGTTCTTAAACGAGCAGCTTTTACATAGACTTTAAACATGGTGCAATTTTTTCAATAGCTATTAACAGACAATTTATAAATCTTCGGCGTTGGCAATTAATTCGGCAATGTCCATCACTTCAACGCTATGTTCTTGGTCTTTTGCTTTGATGCCGTCGGTAATCATCGTATTGCAAAACGGGCAACCTGTGGCAATAATATTTGGTTTTGTTTCTAACGCTTCTTCTGTACGTTCAACATTGATCTCTTTATTTCCTTTTTCAGCATCTTTAAACATTTGCGCGCCTCCGGCTCCACAACAAAGTCCGTTGGTTTTGCAACGTTTCATTTCAACTATTTCCGCTTGTAATTTTTCAATCAATAAACGTGGTGCTTCATAAACATCGTTTGCCCTGCCTAAATAACAAGGATCGTGAAAAGTAATGCGTTTACCTTTGAATTTTCCGCCTTCGATGGTGATTTTTCCTTCATCCAACAAAGATTTTAAAAATTCGGTATGATGCAATACTTCATATTTCCCGCCAAGTTCTGGATATTCATTTTTTAAGGTGTTGAAACAATGCGGACAAGCGGTCACTATTTTTTTGACTTCATAAGCGTTCAAAACCTCGATATTGGTCATTGCCTGCATTTGAAACAAAAATTCATTCCCCGCTCTTTTGGCAGGATCACCCGTACAGCTTTCTTCGGTACCCAAAACAGCAAACTGCACATTCGCTTTGTTTAAAATTTTCACAAAAGCTTTGGTGATTTTTTTTGCTCTGTCGTCAAAACTTCCGGCACATCCAACCCAAAATAAAACATCAGGTTGAATACCTTGCGCGGTCATTTCAGCCATGGTAGGTACATTCATAAGTCTGTTATTTTTATATATTTATGATACTATTCGTGTTGACCATCATCAAACACTTGAATGGTAACTTCTTTATTGATTAAATCGGTAAATTTACCGCGGTAACGTGTTGCTTTCACCAAATGATTGTCGATCCAGTGATAGTTTCCGCCTCGTGGTTTTCCCATCACCATTCCGTGATATTTGAAACCGTGTTTTTTAAGCCAAGTTTCGGTAACTTCACGATGCGCTTCTGTTCTTGAGGTAAAAAAGAAAATAATATGGCCTTCATCGTACCATTTATTCAACGTTCTAATGGCGTCAGGATAAGCTTCAGCCGTAACCATACGTTCAGGTTCTTCATTGGGAATATCATCTCCAACGGTACCGTCAATATCAATTAAATAATTTTTTACGCCTTTTGGCAAAACCGGACTGATGTGCAATCCAGCTTCTACTTTGTCGTGCAATAACTTTTCAACATCTTCATTTTTCATCATAATAGATTTTTATATTTTTAGTTAGTAATTTATTCGTCTTTCCAATTTAGCCGGTCCATTTGGTTGTATTGCCAAGGGGCGCCGTTGTTCTCAATATTTGTCATCATACTGTTCAATTCTTGCGGTGCGGCCGATTGTTCCATCACCAAATAGCGACGTAAATCGATAATAATTGAAAGCGGATCGATATTCACCGGACATTCCTCTACACAGGCATTGCAGCTTGTACAGGCCCAAATTTCTTCAGGGGTGATATAATCGTTTAACAATTGTTTGCCGTCATCAATAAATTTTCCGTTTTTATCAATGTTTTTGCCAACCTCTTCCAACCTATCTCTGGTTTTCATCATAATGGCACGCGGCGATAATTCTTTACCGGTGATGTTTGCCGGACAAGCAGCAGTGCATCTTCCGCATTCGGTACACGTATAAGCATTCATTAATTGCACCCAATTTAAATCGGCCACATCGCTGGCGCCAAACTTTTCGGGTGGAGCTGCATTTTCATCAGGAACTGCATAAGGATCGGCACTTGGATCCATCATTAATTTAACCTCATTGGTGACAGCCTCTAAATTGGTGAACTGTCCTTGTGGTTTTAAGTTTGCAAAATAGGTGTTTGGAAAAGCCAATAATATGTGCAGGTGTTTTGAATAATACAAGTAATTTAAGAAGATTAAAATACCTATAATGTGCAACCACCAAGCTGTTCTTTCAATAATATTTACGGTGATGAAACTGGATTCTTGAAATAAAATAGCAATGTATTGGCTTATTGGATTTCCAACATTTAAATTTTGAAAATGATTGTCGGTCGCATTCATTAAAAGGAACAACGACATTAAAACCATTTCAAAATATAAAATATTCAAGGCGTCATTTTTTGGCCAGCCTTTCATTTCTTTGTTCCAGAAACGCGGAATTTGCAATACCATTCGTCGCATCCAAAATATAATTACGGATGCCAAAACCAGGAATGCCAATATTTCAAAAGAACCAATCAAAAAACTATAAAAACCGCCTAAAACAGAAAAAACGCGATGCGTTCCAAAAAGTCCGTCGATAATTATTTCCAACACTTCAATGTTGATAATGATAAAACCTGCGTAAACGATGATGTGCAATATGCCGGCAATTGGACGTTTGACCATTTTTGATTGCCCAAAAGCAATTTTCAACATATTTTGAAAACGTTCTTTTGGTAAATCGGATCTGTCAATGTTTTTGCCGAGCTTTATATTTCTGACAATTTTTTTGCTGTTTTTCACAAAAAACCCAATTCCGATTATTAAAAGAATTGCAAATGCGATGTTATCTATATAATTCATACATTTTGGTTTTTTGCTATTTTCAATTGTTTATATTTTGTGCCGCTGGCTCATTTTTTTTATTTTTCTGCTTCAACCTCAGGTTCTGGTTCAGCTACATAAGGTTTTGCATTTTTTCCGAATAAAGAAAAGTGAACAAAACGTTTTGGGTTTAATTTCATTTCGCGCAATAACTCATCCAATTCTTTTGAAGCACTTGTGAGGTTATTGTACATTTCTTCATCTTTCAATAATTTACCCAAAGTTCCTTTGCCCGATTCTGCATTTGCTAAGATACCGTTTAAACTATTCACGGTGGTTTCTAAATTTTTAATGGTTGAAGTAAGGTTTGAATTTGCCAAAGAATCTGAAAGTTTTGCAAAATTACTGGTCATTAATTCAGCATTGGTCATTGTATTCCCAATTTTGACTTTATTAGTGGCAACCATGTCATTCACAGATTTTGAAATGGCATTGAAGTTTGTAATTGTGGCGTTTAGCTGCGAAATGCTCGATTTTAAATCGGCCCTGGTTTTGGCATCCATAATTTCATTGATGCCAACCAATACAGAATCTGCGCTCACCATCGCATTTTCAACTTTTTCGAAAAGTGGTTTTAAGTTTTCAGAAACCGATGTAATCACATCCGCTTCTGTTTCGCCAGGTAAATAATCACCGGGTTTTGCCATTTCGCCTTCATAGGAAGGCACAAGTGCCAAGGATTTTCCGCCCATTAAACTGGCGCTGTAAATTTTGGCAATGCTGTTTTTTGAAAATTCTAAATCTGTTTCCACACTAAATTCCACAATTAACCAGCCACGCTTGTTGGGATCTTTATTGAATTTTACCGCAACAACTTTTCCCACTTCAACACCGCTTAATGTAACAATGCTGGCGGTACTTAGACCTTGTACATCGCTATATTCTGTAAAATAGGTTTTTGAAGGTGCATTAAATAAATTTTGCCCTTTTAAATAATTGTAACCCCATATAAATAGGGCGATTATTGTTAAGGATACAATGCCTGTTTTTAACTCTCTGCTAATTTTCAAATCAATTCAATTTTATGAGCGCAAAAATACTACTTATTTTTGGGAGTACTAAAAAAAAAATCTTATGATTTTTTAAAAACATCCTCAACCGGCACTTTTTTTCCGTTTTCAAATGCGACAATAAATGCTGATGTATATCCTTTAGATTTCGCCAATTGGTGCATTTTTTGTATTTCTCCATAATCAGAAGTGCTGCCAAAATAATATTTATAGCTGCCATCGGCGTGAACGCGCTCAACATTGGTAAGTCCTTTAAAATTATAAGGCTTTGTATCTATTTTATTGGCTCCTGATGCAATTTGTACTTTAAATTCAATTTTTGAAAAAATATTGCTTGCATTATTATTGCCGGTGGATGTATTTGTTTTTGATGTTGGATTGTTTTCATTTTTCGCAACATTGGTGCTGACCACGGTGTTTAAAGTGAGTTGCTGAATGTATTTTAAAATACCGGATGCTATTGATTTAGAAAATTTTTCTTGACCAATATCGGAATTTAAATAGTTGCCTTCCTCTTCATTTGTTAAAAAACCAGTTTCAATTAAAACGCTTGGCATATAAGTTTGATGTAAAACAACAAAACCTGCCTGTTTTACTCCGCGATCAATTCTATTTAAATTGTTTGTAAATCCATCCTGAATAATACTGGCCAATTGAATGCTTTGGTCTAAATATTCTTCCTGCATTAGCGTTAGGCCAATTACAGAATCGGGCGAGTTAGGGTCAAAACCCTTATATTTCACTTCATAATTGTCTTCCAGGAAAATAACGGAGTTTTCCGCCTTCGCAACTTCAAAATTCTGGCGATTTACGTGCGTTCCCAATACCCAGGTTTCGGCTCCGGAAGCTTGCGAATTATGTGCATTGCAATGGATGGAAACAAACAAATCCGCATCTGCTTTATTGGCAATTCTTCCGCGTTCCATTAACTCTACAAAAACATCAGTTTTTCTGGTATAAACAACCTTAACATTCCTTTCTTTTTCCAATATTTCTCCAACCTGTAAAACAATTTTTAAGGCAATCTCTTTTTCTTTGACATGGTTATGGTTAACCTTGCCTGGGTCTTTACCTCCATGACCAGCGTCTAAAACAACTGTAAATTCTTTTTTTTGAGCAAAAACTGACTGATTATTAAATAGGAATGCTATAAAAAACACAAAAATTAAAGCAGGTTTCATTGTCATTTTATTTTTATTTAAGAGTTGTGTGTTCATCAATAATTTTAGTTATTTTTGGCAACTGTTATTTGTGTTTCAAATATTAAGCCATACATTTACAACCAATCAATAATGTGGTTGATTATTTAGGAAGCTAATGTAAAAAAACTTATGCTATCAACCCAATTTAAAAGATATTTTTATAAAAATTTCATTATTAAAACATCTCGTAAAAATAACCATTTTTTATTTTTGCTGATAGTGATTTTTAGCATGCTCAACTTTACAGCTTACACTCAAGAAATTAAAGAAAAATCTTCTGAAAATTTCAAGACCAAACTTAGCGATACCATAAAATTTCCCAAAAAAGATACACTGGCGATAAAACCTATAGATTCAATAGGAATAAAACCAAAAGATTCCATTGCCAAACCAAAAGAATTACTTGAAAGCATTATCGTTCACAGCGCCGACAGTTTGATAAGGCAAGATTTAAAAAATAAAAAAATACTATTATTTGACAATGCCCACGTAAATTATAATAATATCGATTTAACGGCAGGTTTTATTGAGATAGACAACAATACCAACATTATTACCGCCAGGGGAATTAAAGACAGCATTGGAAACTATTCCCAGCGCCCTATTTTTAAGCAGGGCTCTCAAGAATCTACCCAAGACACCATAAAATTTAATTTCAAAACCGAAAAAGCAAAAATTTGGGGATTGAAAACCGAACAACAAGGTATTATTATTAGAGGGGAAGTCAGTAAAAAACACAATGATTCCGTTATTTTTATAGAAAACATTAAATTAACCTCTTCAGAAAAAGAAAAGCCCGATTATTACATTGACATCAAAAGAGCCAAGTTTATTAAAGACAAAAAATTGGTGGCCGGCACAAGTCAATTGGTGATTGCCGATGTGCCCACACCAATTGTATTGCCTTTTGCCTACGTTCCTTTAACCAAAGGAAGAACATCGGGGGTTTTAATGCCAACTTGGGGTGAAAATAACAGGCAAGGTTACTTTTTACAAAATGGAGGCTATTATTTTGTGTTAAATGACAATTTTGATTTGGCATTGCTGGGTGATATTTATACCAACGGAAGTTGGGGAATGAGAGCAGAATCGGGTTATGCGAAGCGCTATCGGTTTTCAGGAAAATTTGATTTTAAATATGAAAATTTAATCAACAGTCTTAAAGGTCTCGACGATTATTCAAAATCCACCAATTACAATATACGCTGGAATCATAGCCAAGACGCCAAGGCCAGTCCGAATTCCAGATTTTCAGCTTCCGTGAATTTGGGAAGCAGCAAATATTTTAAAGAATCCATTAATGAATACAATACAAATTCATTTTTAAACAACACTTTAAGTTCATCTGTTTCCTATTATAAAAAATTCATTGGAACGCCTTTTAATATGTCGCTGTCCGTAACGCATTCACAAAATACGAATACGGAAGAAATTGCCATGGCGCTGCCATCTTTGCAGGTTAATATGGACCGGATTTATCCTTTTACCGGGAAAGGCGGCGTTAAAAAAAATGCCATCCAAAAAACAGGGTTGAGTTACTCGTTGAAAGGAGATAACCGAATCAAAACCTCTGATGAATTTTTCTTCAAAAAAGAAATGTTTGAAGATGCCAAATCGGGTATTCAACAAGATATCTCGTTAAACACAAACATGAAAGCTTTAAAGTTTTTTACGCTTTCGCCAAGCGTAAGCTATAAAGAAGTTTGGTATTTTGACCGACTTAACAAAACATATGATGCTATAAACAATAAAATTGTTACGGATACCATTACCGGTTTTAGTGCATTCAGGGAATATTCGGGAGCGCTGTCATTGGCAACCACTTTTTACGGAATGTTCAACTTTAAAAAAGGCAATATTGAAGCCATACGCCACGTTGTTAGGCCAAGCGTTTCCTATAGTTACCGTCCCGATTTTAGCAGTTATAATGAAGAAGTTCAAAAAACCGCTGATCCAAATGACTATTTGGAATATTCTCCTTTTGCCAATGGGATCTTTGGAAGTCCGGGCACCGGCCTTTCCAACAGTTTAAATTTTGGATTGGACAACAATTTAGAAGCAAAACTGAGGAAGAAAGATTCCACTGAAAAAGAGGCCCAAAAAATTATTTTATTGAACAATTTAAATTTTAGCACCAGTTACAATATGGCCGCCGATTCTTTAAAATGGAGCCCGGTAGGCGTAAATGCAGGTACAAAATTATTTAAAGATAAACTTAGTCTAAACGTAAGAGGAACGCTTGATCCTTATGCCATTGACGTAAACGGCAGAAAAATTAACACGTTTAACATCAATAACGGAGGAAGCTTATTCCGACTCACCAATGCAGGAATTACCATGAATTATTCTCTTTCCAGCAAAGATGATAAAAGCAAGAAAACTTCTGATGAAAAAAACGCTCAGGCTAACAATTCCGACGGTGTTTTTGGGGAAGATTTAGATGTTACAAACAGACAAATGGACAATAAGGAATCTGATAAAAACAAGGTTAAAGAAACAAAATTGTTTCAATCCAAAATACCTTGGACATTACAATTGGCCTATTCCTTAAATTACAGCAATAACAACAGAGAGCAGGAAATTTCGTCCAACTCGCTTATGTTTTCGGGAGATATTGAATTGACTCCAAAATGGAATGTTGGTGTTTCATCAGGATACGATATAAAAAATCAAGGATTTACCTATACGCAATTACGGTTTTCACGCGATTTGGACAGTTGGAAACTTAATTTCAACTGGGTTCCTTTTGGAGAAAGACAAACTTATTACTTTTTTATCGGCGTAAAATCATCAATGCTTAGCGATTTAAAATACGATAAACGACAAGTTCCGGATAGAAGGTTGTTCTAGCCCCCTAACCCCCGAAGGGGGACAGAACGTTAAGAAAATGTTCGGTGAACATTTTTAGTGAATGGGCCAGCTGGCGCGTTGGGCTTTAAAAAGATAGAAGTTACAAAAAAGCAATTGAAAAAAATTTAAAGTCAAAAATATTTTCATTTATATTAAAAATCAAACTCCCTTTCCTTGGGAAAGGGCTGGGGATAGGATTAAAAATTAAAACTATAGATTATGAAAAAAATAATCAACACCATCAATGCGCCTGCACCGGTTGGACCATACAATCAGGCGGTTTTGGCAGGAAACACTTTATACACATCAGGGCAAATTGCCATCAATCCTAAAACTGGGGAATTGGTTACCAACAATATTGAGGATGAAACCAAACAGGTGATGGAAAATTTGAAAATTGTTTTGGCTGAAGCGGATATGACTTTTGAAGACGTGGCTAAAACAACCATATTTATCAAAAATATGAACGATTTTTCTAAAATGAATGCTGTTTATGGTAAGTATTTTATCGCCGGCAATGAACCAGCACGCGAAACTGTGGAAGTGGGAAACTTACCTAAGTTCGTGAATGTTGAAATCTCTATGATAGCCGTTAAATAAAAAATTAAATCGATTTTATCAATCGCTCTGCGGTTGCCGGATTGGTAGCCAACGGAACGTCATGAACGTCGCATAAACGCATGAGCATGGCAATGTCCGGTTCGTGGGGATGCATTCCCAGCGGATCTCTGAAAAAGAAAACCATATTTGTTTTTCCTTCCGCTACACGTCCAGCTATTTGGGCATCGCCGCCATAAGGACCCGATAAAAATTTCACCACTTCAAATCCGGCCTTCTCGGCATTTTTTCCGGTTGTGCCTGTCGCGATCAACGTAATGTTTTTAGCGATTATCAAGGCTTTAAAATCCATTAAAAACTGAATCATTTCGGCTTTTTTGCCATCGTGGGCGATGATTGCTATTTCCATATTTCAAAAATATTATTTGTTTATTCTAAAGATGACGCATATTCAATGAGTTCAACAATTTTAGTTGCGTAACCAAATTCGTTATCGTACCAGGAAATAATTTTATAAAAATTCGGATTCAGTTCCAATCCGGCGGCGGCATCAAAAACTGATGTTCTTGGCTCCGAAACAAAGTCCTGCGATACCACTTCGTCTTCTGTATAACCTAAAATTCCCTTCAATTCATTTTCAGATGCTTTTTTCATCACCTCTTTAATTTCCTGATAAGAAGTTGGTTTTTCCAACCTAACCGTTAAATCTACCAAAGAAACATCTGCAATAGGAACTCTTATGGCCATCGCCAACAATTTTCCCTTTAATTCGGGCATAATTTCAGTAACTGCAATGGCTGCATTTGTGGTGGTTGGAATCATATTATTTAAGGCCGATCTCCCTCTGCGCCATTGCTTTTCAGGGCCATCAACCGTTTTTTGGCTGGCGGTTGCCGAATGAACAGTGGTCACAATGCCTTCAACGATGCCAAAATTATCGTGCAATACTTTGGCAATTGGCGCCAAACAGTTTGTGGTGCAAGAGGCATTTGAAAAAACAAGGTTTTCTTTGGAAAGTTTTGTGTGGTTAACGCCCATTACAAACATGGGAGCATCTTTTGACGGAGCTGAAATCACCACTTTTTTTGCGCCACCTTTTAGGTGAAGTTCTGCTTTATTCTTATCTGTAAATAATCCCGTAGCTTCAATCACATAATCAACCCCAACTTTTCCCCAATCAATAGCTTCCGGATTTTTTTCACCGGTAACCCGAATTGGGTTACCATTTACAATAAGCACTTTGTTTTTTACCTCAATGGTTCCCTTAAAACGACCGTGAACCGAATCGTATTTTAATAAATAGGCCAGATGATCAATATCCAGCAAATCATTTATGGCAACAACTTCTATATTTTTTTTATTGATTGCAGTTCTAAAAACCAGGCGTCCTATTCTTCCAAAGCCATTTATTCCTATTTTAATCATTCAATTTTAATTGCTGTTTATTTTCAAATTTCGCC
The DNA here is from genome assembly GCA_030656195.1 of Lutibacter sp. Classification (GTDB taxonomy): domain Bacteria; phylum Bacteroidota; class Bacteroidia; order Flavobacteriales; family Flavobacteriaceae; genus Lutibacter. The sequence goes on along the minus strand of JAUSOJ010000011.1, from coordinate 14,104 downwards.
ACACTATTTTTTATTAAATAGACATAATATCACTAACGCGCAATAATTCTTTGTCTATTTCATGGCGTCCTTTCACTGCTTCTTTTAATTCAATGGCTTCTACATTATTATTGACCAACCCCACCATTAAATTGGTTTTGCCGTCCAACAACAATTCAACCGACTTTACGCCCAATCTGCTTGCCAAAACACGGTCAAAACAGCTTGGTGCTCCACCTCTTTGCATATGTCCCAATACAGAAACCCTCACTTCATATTGCGGTAAATTCTGCTCTACATAATCGGCCAGTTCAAAAACACTTTTACCAATTTTATCACCTTCGGCAACCACCACAATACTTGATGATTTCCCTGAACGTTTGCTTCGTTTTAAGGATTCTAACAAGCGATCTAACCCCAAATTTTCTTCGGGAATTAAAATTTCCTCTGCTCCTGCTCCAACACCCGCATTTAGTGCAATAAAGCCTGCATCACGACCCATCACCTCCACAAAAAATAATCTGTTGTGCGAACTCGCCGTGTCTCTAATTTTATCTATCACCTGAACAATGGTATTCAGCGCAGTGTCATATCCAATGGTATAATCGGTTCCGAAGATATCATTGTCAATGGTTCCAGGAATGCCAATACAAGGAAAATTGAATTCCTGGTTAAAAACAATTCCGCCATTAAAAGTTCCGTCTCCGCCAATTAAAACCAAAGCATCTATTTCAGCATTTTTTAACTGATCGTAGGCTTTTTGTCTTCCTTCTTTGGTTCTAAATTCTTTTGATCGGTCGGTTTTTAAAATGGTTCCTCCCCTGTTGATGATGTTGCTTACGTGGCGCGCAGAAAGCGGTTCAAAATCGCCTTCAATCATTCCCTGATAGCCTCTATAAATACCAACGCACTCTACTTTATAGTAAGTGCAAGCCCTCACCACAGCCCTAATCGCGGCATTCATCCCCGGAGCATCACCACCAGATGTCATTAACCCTATTTTTTTTATTTTGTTTCCCATAAAGCGAAAGGCAAAATTATAATTATATTTTAAATGAAAATCGTTTTTTTTGTTATTCTTTAAGATTGCCTACCATAAATTGATTGGATAAACACCGTTGTCTTTCAGCTTTTGAATTTCTGAAGTCACATATTCCTTATCCTGTTTGTAGGTAACACCAAACCAGCGCGCATCGGATTTTAACACTTCCATAGTTGCCAATTTGTTGACAATAATATGATTAATGACCAATGGAATAAAAAACTCTGCCTTAGGTTCTTTATAATTTTTTGCCAAAAATTCCTCAAACAAAGACTCCGACAATTGGAAGTATTTTGGCGTAAATCCAAAAAAGTTCATCGATACGATTGTTTCTTCTGAAATTGGAATTAAAGCTTCATTTTCATCTTTAAACTTCAATTCACCATTCACTTTTTCAATATGCGTTCTTTCTGTCACGCCTGTTAAAAAACCATTTTCATCAACGCTGCATTCACCTCTTGACACAGATCCATATTCGGAAATGGTGTTTTTTAGCACATAGCCCATCATATTAAAATTGGTGGATTCCGGATCCATTTTTAATAAAGATTCCGCCTCAACTTTAAAAGCCTCGGCACCATAAAAATCATCGGCATTGATTACCGCAAAGTTTTCTTTCACAACATCTTTGGCCATCAACAAGGCGTGACCGGTTCCCCAAGGTTTTTCACGGTTGTTGTCTAAATATTTTTCCGGGATATTTTCCAATTCCTGAAAAACATAGTCAACTTCAATTTTTCCTTCTAACTTTTTGTCGAAAAATGCTTTAAAATCGGCTTCAATATTTTTTCTGATGATAAAAACGACTTTGCCAAAACCTGCACGGATGGCGTCATATATTGAAAAATCTAAAATAGTGTCACCTTGTTCTGAAAATGTGTCCAATTGTTTTAATCCTCCGTATCGGCTGCCTACTCCTGCAGCTAAAATTACCAATGTTGGTTTATTCATTTTTTTTATTTTTATTTTTTTTAAAATCTATTATTCTGTCAATTTTTTCTATGGTGTCAAGTGGCTTTAAAGTCGGATCTATTACTTTTTTCTTTCTGAGCCCTAATTTTTGCAGCAATTCTTTACTGTTGTCAAAATCTATTTGATAGCTTAAACCAACGCCTTGCGTATAACCTTCTTCTTCTTCAGAATATTGGATTTCGTTTTGTCGGTTGAATATTGAAGATCGTAAAGTTCCTTCTTCATTCAGTAAAAACTCAACATTTACTTCTCCAATAATATTGGTTTGGCTGCTGGTGCCCATTGGTACACCCACTTTTCCGTTGATAATAATTCGGTCGTTTAGCTGATAATCTAACCCTATAGCCAGTTGGTCCTCAATATTTAAATTATCCACTTTGCCTCTTTCTCCAACGGTATACTCAGGTCTCAGTTTAAAACGATTGTTTCCCTGATTAAAAATATTGTCGAAGGCATTTGAAAGTATGTCAAAACCAGTTCCATATAAAGCGGTATTGCTGTTAACGCTTAAATCGCTTTCATTATAAAAACTTCCAGAAATTAGCAACGATATAAACTGCACCGTTTTATTGTTTAAATTATCGCTGTTCAGCCTAAATGCCAGCTCCGAAGCCACCGTTGAACTTGCATTGGGAATTTCTATGTCAAATTCTCTTTGGGTATTAAACAATTCTCCTGAAAAACGGGTCACCAAATCGATAGGGATTTTTCTGCTTGAGGTAATATTTTCAAGCAATGATCTAGGGTTTGCCGAGACTCTATAAACAGCTTCAACATTAATATCTGCAGTTAAAGGATCCCCGCTCCACGAAATGCTTCCGCCTCGTTTCACAATAAACGGTTTGTTGATAAATCCTCCATATTTAAAATTATAAATTCCATTGTCCACAATAAAGTCGCCATACATTTCAAACTTGTCTTTGGTATCAAGGGCAATTTGTATGTTTCCAGTTCCGCTTCCTCGTAAAAAACTTCCTGTTGATTTGTCAAGCACCATTTCAACAACAGCATCTTTTGTGACATCAATATTGAAATTTAAAGACAATCCTTTTAGTTTTTCTGAAATATACTGTCTTCTTGTTTCCTCATTTTCTTCGGGGTTGTTTTTATTCACAAATCGAATTAATTGAGAAGTTTCGGCGGTTTTTATATCGCTCACAGGAATTGTAAGGTAGGTGCCTCTTTTTGTTGTTCCAACAACATTGATCACCAATCTATCGGTTGGTCCATATAAACTGGCATAGCCTTCCAAAAATCCGGTGCCGTAATACACAGAGTTTTCTTTTTCAACCGTATTTAACACCAATAAATTTTTGGTGTTTAAGTTTAAATTTAACCGCCAAGTTTCAAAATTTGCATGGCTAATGGTTCCTGTTAATTTTCCTCTGGTACTAAATACCTTATCTTTCAATTGAACGTCTTCAAAGGTAAATGTTTGATTTTTCATAGAAACAACGCTGGTTCCTTCAAAATCATAATCCACATTTAAATAAGGCAAAAATAATCCGGCTTGGTCTAAAAACAACTCACCTTCCATGGTAGGATTATTAAGCAAGCCTGTTAAATGGGCATTTCCGTAAGCAAAACCCCGAATATTTGTAAACACATCCTGTCCTAAAGGCGAAAACGGGTCCAATTTAAATTCCTCAAATTCCAGCTGCACATCCATGGTTGGATTTTTAGGTGTAAAATCTAGATCGCCAATTGCTGAAAAATTTACGGTATTGTTACGTTCCAATCTAATATTCACGCCAAAATCCCGAATGGAATTTTTCCCTTCAACTGCAACTGTTAAGTTTCCAAGTTCAGAGTTATTAAGGTTAAAATCGGCTATTGTAAAGTTGGCCGTTGGCTTTATTACCCTATTTAATTGTTTGTAGTTTAGAGAGCCATTCATAATTCCCTTTACGCTTATGCTGTCTATTTTAGGGACAATGGTGGCCAAATCAACATTGTCAAACTTAAAAGTTAAGTCTTTTGATATGGTATCTTGCATTTGTCCGAAAAACTCAATTCTTTGATTGTTTGAGGTTATTAAGAACGGACTTATATCATACGATTTTGTTTTACTGTCGTACACCAATTTATTGTCAAAATTGTCTTCCGGATTGATAATCCATTCGGTATCTTTAAAAGTAAAATTCGATTTTTGCAGTCCGAAAACCGATTTATTTTCTTTGTTGAACGTATGATAAAACGCCAAATCGTAATTCTCCGTATTTTTTTCTCCTCCCAAAAACTCTGTCCTGAAGTACAGGGTGTCATTTAAGGTAATATTAACCAAACGCAATTTGGCGATATCATAATTTTTGGTGTTTATTTTAGCAACGGAAAGTTGTGTATTAAATAATGGGTTTTTAGTGTCAATTTGTAAATTCAACGAATCAATGGTGTTATTAAAGGCTATAATTTCTGGCGATTTAATATTTAGCCTAAATAAATTATCGTCAGAATTAATATTTCCCGCAACTGAGGTATTTGCGGATAAAGATACTTCGGGATAAAAAACCTCCAATATTTTATTGTGAATTCTAAATTTAAATTCCAGTTCCTGGGCAGGTGTCACCACAAAAGGTTTGTAATTAGAATAAATGCTTCCTAAGGAATTTTTTGTGAGTTTACCTAGCTCGGCAAACTTAAATTTCCCTTTTACATAGCCATTCACAATTTCTGAAGAATTCACGGTAATGGTTCTTTCCGCGCCTTCAAAAGTAGAAGTGATGTTGAAATCCTTAAAGAAATAGCTGTCTTTTTGGTTGGTGTATAAGGCATTTTTAAAATCAATAGTGCCTGCCAAATCATCCAAAGAATTTCCTGAGACTTGTATGTCAATATCTCCTTTAACAAGTGAGATACTGTCACGTTTAAATAAATTCAATGTGTTTAAATCCAAATAATCTATTTTGGTTTTAAAATCGAACGTAAAAATTTTGGTTGAAAAATCGGCCAAACCAACAAAGTTTAGCTTAATATTATCATCATTTACCTCCATTTCACCATCAAAATGCTTGTTTTTTATAACACCGTTAATGTCAACATTGGTATACGCATAACCTTTAAATTGAAGTTTGGAAATATGTCCTTTTACTGAAGTGTTCATTTTTTCCAATATAAAACCTTTTCCGTCAACATTGGCTTCCGCAGAAAGGTTGCCAATTAACGGATCATTTAAAATTTTGCCCAATCCAAAATCAATCACTGCAACTTGGCCAAAGTAAGATGCGTTGTTTATATCGCCAATATTGGTTAGTTCCAAATCGGTAATCAGGGTACCGATAGCGGTTTTCATAATCACATCGGCATTGATTAAATCTTCCGTGAGATAAGCGAATCCGCTTACCGAAAATTTTCCCAATTTTTTAAATGATGAAGGAAGCTGTTTTCCCAAAATATTGGGAAGCAATGCTTTTAAATGGTCATAATCTGAAGTTAATCGGGTTAAATTTGCCGCCAATGAAAATCCTTCTGCTTTGTTAAACACGTTTTGAAAATGCAGCGTTCCAATAATTGCGGCATCTTGATCGGTTTTCAACACCAAATCTTCTGTTTTAAAATCGTTCAGGTTCCCTGTTATTTTTGTTGAAAAATGAAGCACATCATTGGTGCCCAATTCATTGTAAAACTTTTTTAAATCAGCCAATGATAAATCTGCGCTTTTAACATCTGCATCAATCGTCACTTTATTTACAAAATCGGAAAAATCTTCACGATTAAAGGAAAACTTGATATCGGCAACCATAGATGATTTGTCTGTTACCAATTCGGTATTCAAAAAATTCATGGCGGTTTTTGTGTAGGTAAAATTGCTCGACAGGCTTTGAACTTCTACATTGTGATTTTCAATAAAATGAAGTTTATTGATATCCGCATAAACATTTGGGCCGTCAATTTTGAAATTTTTGGCGCTTCCGTCAATATCTTTAAAAAATAAAGGTTTGCTGTTTTCCGCATTCTCATCAAAAATTTCCACATAACCGTCCTTCAATTTTAACCTGCTCGAAGTCAGCAAAAACCCGGAAGGTTTTGTGGGTGTGGTGCCATCATCAAACTTAGCTATAAACATGGTAAAGGCATCATCTTCCTCGCCTTTGTAAGTTTTCATGTTTAAGATGAACTGCTCCAAAGAAAATTGACCAAAATTTAATTTTCCGTTGATCAAATTACGGTAACTTAAAACAGATGTTGTTAAATTTTCAACATAAACTAAGGTATCCGCGTGATGATCTTTTATCAGCACTTTATTTAATTCAACGTTTCTCAAAGAAGACACATTAACCCTTTCAACGTTAATGTCAACATTATAATCTTTTCTTAAAAAATCGGTGGCCATTTTTCCCAAACGCGTTTGCACGGAAGAAAGCGACAATAAAAAACTTACCAGCGCCAATAAAAGCACTAGCGCCAGGAGCAATCTAACAACTATTTTTTTAATTCGTTTGATATGTATTAAATTTGCATTTTTTATGGCAATTTTCGTGCCTTTAATTATTACTGATGGTCAAAGATAAATCTATTTACATTCTTGGTATTGAATCGTCTTGCGATGATACCAGCGCTGCCGTAATTTGCAATGGCAAAGTACTGACAAATGTTGTTGCAAACCAAGAAATTCATGCCAAATATGGAGGCGTTGTTCCCGAATTGGCTTCACGTGCCCACCAACAAAATATTGTGCCTGTAATTCAGCAAGCAATTCAACGTGCAAATATCGACAAAAAACAGTTAAGTGCCATCGCTTTTACGCGCGGACCGGGCTTAATGGGTTCATTATTGGTTGGAAGTTCTTTTGCGAGGTCACTCTCATTGGCTTTGAACATTCCTTTAATTTCTGTAAATCATATGCAGGCGCACGTTTTAGCCCATTTTATTGATGATGAAAAGCAACAAAAACCGCCATTTCCGTTTTTATGTTTGACCATAAGCGGCGGACATACGCAAATTGTGAAAATTACCAGCTATTTTGACATGGAAGTTATTGGCGAAACGTTGGATGATGCCGTGGGTGAAGCTTTTGACAAATCGGCGAAAATTTTGGGATTGCCTTATCCCGGCGGACCGTTTGTTGATAAATATGCACGACTTGGAAATCCCAATGCTTTTGAGTTTTCCAAGCCAAAAATGGCCGATTTAAATTTTAGTTTCAGCGGATTGAAAACTGGAATCCTTTATTTTATTCAGAAAAAAGTAAAAGAAAATCCAAATTTCATTGAAGAACGTTTACATGATATTTGTGCTTCCGTTCAACGTACCATTGTGGAGATTTTGTTCGATAAACTGGAAAAAGCGGTTGAATTAACCGGAATTAAACACATTGCCATCGCTGGCGGCGTGAGCGCAAATTCAGAAATCAGGGAAACCTTAAAAGCGACGGAAGAAAAATTTGGCTGGAAAACCTACATCCCAAAATTTGAATATACCACCGACAATGCAGGAATGATTGCCATTGTGGGTTATTTAAAATATTTGGAAAATGATTATTCAAATCAAAATACCAGTACAACGGCTCGATTAAAAGTGAATGAGGGTTAATGTAGAAAAATTACTTAAAGTATCTATAATGAACTTAAACTTCAGTCTTCTGACTTCCGACTTCGGACATAATTTAACTTTCTCTTTCCGCCAAAGACCTTAAGTCTTTTCCTGTTGGTTCTTCAAAAATTTCCAGGTCAAAATAAGGAACGGAAGCAATGACATGGTCAAAAATATCGGCCATAACAGCTTCAAAATTTTCCCAGCGCTTGTCGCTTACAAAACAATATATTTCCAAAGGAATACCTTTGGATGTTGGTTCCAATTGCCTAACCATTAAAGTGAGTTCTTTATTTACGGCAGAATTTTCGTGTAAATAGCCATTCACATATTTTCTGAAAATCCCAAAGTTGGTTTGGTTTCTTCCGTTGATCAACACCGATTTATCAGCGCCTGTTTTTTCGTTAAACTTCAAAATTTCACGCTGGCGGTGCTCAATATATTTTTTAACCGATTGAATCTTTTTATATTCCTCAATTTTTTCATCCGTTAAAAACTTGATGGAAGACTGTTTGATAAGAACGGATCTTTTGATGCGTCTTCCGCCAGATTCCTGCATTCCCCGCCAGTTTTGAAAAGAATCGGAAATTAAGCTGTAGGTTGGAATGGTGGTGTACGTATTGTCCCAATTTTGAACCAGAACAGTCGCCAAATTAATATCGGTCACAAAACCATCGGCACCAAATTTGTTGTAGGTAATCCAATCACCAATTCGCACAATATCATTTACTGAAACTTGAATTGAGGCGACAAAACCTAAAATAGTGTCTTTAAAAATTAACAAGATTACTGCAGAAGCCGCGCCAAGCGTGGCAAAACTCATAATATCTTTTCCCGTTAATTGGTAAACAATAAAAATGGCTGCAATTCCCCAGAAAAACAACATCATTACCTGCGCATAACTTTCCAAAGGTTTGTCTTTAAATCGCTCTTTGGTACGCAGATATCTTTGGGTAGATCTTAAAAAACTTCGAATAATTTTAACAATCAACACAACGGCGTAAACATTAATAGCGATGTTAAAAACATTCAGTAAAACCGGATAATCGCCAACAACATATGGAATGCTGTATTTTAAAACATAAATAGGAATAATCTGCGCAATGTACTTTGGAAATTTACTTTGTGCCAAAAAATCATCGAAGGCAGTTTTTGTTTGCAATGAAAATAATTTGAAGGAAACAACAATTATTTTTCGCAAAATTCTATCGAGAAACAATACCGTTAAACCCAAAAAAACAATGGTTACCACCAAGTTAATGGCACTTGCCCAAAAAGGAATCATTCCTTGTTTAATTAAGTAATTACTTAAAAAGTCGATTAATTGGGTGATCTCGAAATCCTTTAACATTTTTTAATCCTTTAAATGTTTTTTATCGATATAGATATAACCAAATGGGATTAAGGAAGCAAACATCACAATTCCTAAAGTTTTTATACTCCATTTTAATTCGTAAAAAACCACGATGGCCAAACCGACAAACAGCAGAAAAAGAATTCCGTGTGCCATGCCAACCACCTGCACCATTTGCGGAAAGTTCCAAATATATTTTAAGGGCATGGCTAAAAACAAAAGTACCAAAAGTGAAAATCCTTCAATCAACGTAATAATTTTAAATGCTTTAATCATGGTTGTTTCAAATTTTAAAATTGAATGCAAATTTAAAATATTAAAATTTGGCAAAGCTATGTATGTAACTATTTAACTTTTTTATAAGATATGGCTTCCTTAAACCTTGAAATTCTCCAATAGGGAATCTTTTTTTAAATGATTATATATTTTCTGTAACAAAAATTGCATTAAAAGTTGTTTAAATTAACCTTAATGATTCTAAATAGCGCTTAAAAAATTGATATACTGATTATTATAAAAAATATTAAAATGACTTAAATCATATTTTATGGCGTTTAATGTAATTAAATTTACATATTCAAAAACAGTTATTAAACAAACAATAAAATTTATGAAAACTATTAAATTATTAGCCGCGATATTTATTTTCGCAATTACTTTTACAAGTTGCACTTTTGATGATGAAAAAATTGACCCAGCAACAGAAGCTTACAATAAAGCAGATCATATTAATGGAGGCATTATGTATGACAAATTTTGGGCGGCTGAATCTGATTTTGACCAAGCCAATCCGGTAAAGGCAACAATAAACGCAAAAGCTGATTTTTTCCGATGCAAACAATGTCACGGTTGGGATGGTTTAGGCAATGCAGGATCTTATATTAACAGAAACGCAAACGCCAATCGTCCAAATATTGCAGCAGGCAATATTTATGCAATGGGACAATCTAAAACTGCCCAAGAGCTTTTTGACGGATTTAAGAAAACTGCCGGAAGAAGAGATATTTCTTATGACTTGACAACTTACAATCCAACGACCAATAAAGCAGAAGGCGATAAAATGCCAAACCTTAACCAACTTTTAACTGATGCTCAAATTTGGGATCTTGTTAAATTTATGAAAGAAGGAATGATGGATGTTAGTGAATTGTATGATGCCACTTATACAGGAACTTACCCAACAGGCTCAATGGCAATTACAAACGTTGGTAAAGATGGTGATGCGGTAAAAGGCAAAAGCTATTACAACAGCAATTGTGCAGCTTGTCATGGCGCTAAAGGAACTACCCTTAACGGAACTCCGCATTTAATTGAAGGCATGACCATTGGTCAATTTACAAGAAAAAAAGCGAATGAAGTACAACACAAAATTCATTACGGACAACTTGGATCTCCAATGACAGGAGAATTTGACATTACTGTTTCTCAAATGAAAGATTTGTATAAAGCTTTAGCTAACGAAACAAATTTTCCTAATTAATTAAACAATTATATAGCATAAAAAAAGCAGCCAATTTTAAAATTGGCTGCTTTTTTTATGCTAGTAATATTCGTATGCTTAAATTTTAAATAATCGATTGATATTAGAAGTCAGCTTTTACATCCCAAGCTTCCAAAATTTCTTTCACCGCTTTAATAAACATTCCGCCTAAAGCGCCATTCACAACACGGTGGTCATAAGAATGAGAGATAAACATTTTATGGCGGATTCCAATAAAATCACCGTCGGGCGTTTCAATAACTGCAGGTACTTTACGCACAGCGCCTAAAGCCAAAATAGCAACTTGCGGCTGGTTAATGATGGGCGTTCCGAAAACGCTGCCAAAACTTCCTACATTGGTTACGGTATAAGTTCCTCCTTGAATATCGTCAGGTTTTAATTGCCCTTTTCTGGCTCTTTCGGCCAAATCGTTTACGGCTTTTGTCATTCCCACCAAATTCAATTGATCCGCATTTTTAATTACCGGAACAATTAAATTTCCATCGGCCAAGGAAGCTGCCATTCCAAGATTTATGGCTTTTCTTTTGATAATTTTATCACCATCAACCGCGATGTTAATCATTGGAAATTGTTTTATCACTTTGGCAACGGCTTGCATAAAAATGGGCGTGTACGTAATTTTTTCACCTTCACGGGCAAAAAACTGGTCTTTTACACGATCTCTCCATTTCACGATATTGGTCACATCAACTTCAATAAATGACTGTACGTGGGCAGAAGTTTGCACAGACGCCACCATATATTGCGCAGTTAATTTACCCATACGGCTCATTTCAATAATTTCGTCCTCGCCGCTTACGGATATTGGTGCAGCCGTTTTAACTGTTTCAGTTGTTGTAGCTTTTGGCTGCGGTACTTCTGCAACAATTTCTTTAGGAACAGGTTTTGAAGCGCTTCTTCCGCTTTCAATATAAGCTAAAATATCATTTTTAGTGACTCTGTCATCTTTTCCGGTACCGATAATCCCTTCCAATTCTTCCATGGAAACATTTTCGGTAGTCGCAATATTTCTGACCAATGGAGAAAAGAATTTTCCCGATTCAGAAACTTTGCCGATGGATGTTGTTTCAATGGATTTTTCCACTTCTTTCTCAATCGCTTCAGCTTCATTTGTTATTTCATCAGAAACAGCAGTAACTGCAACTTTTTCTTCGGCGTTTTCATCCAGTGTTTCAATAATGGCAATGGTTTCGCCAACTTTCACAATGGCATCCACGTCATATAATAGTTCCACCAAAGTTCCTTCCACATCACTTGGCACTTCAGAATCAACTTTATCAGTAGCGATTTCAACAATGGCCTCATCCATATCAATATGATCGCCCACCTTTTTTAGCCAGGAAATTATGGTTGCTTCCGCAACGCTTTCGCCCATTTTAGGAAGTTTTATTTCGAATCTTGCCATTGTATATCATTTGGTTTTAATCAGCAAATTTACAAAAAAAATGAACTGATTATTGATTGCTCCAATTATTATTTAAAATATGACTCCTTTTATATATTGCCATTTTCACAATTACACCCCTAAAAAACACCAGTAAATTAGAAGATATACAATTATAACTTCCCTTTATAATCATCCGTTTACTTATTGGGCTAAAATTTCATTGCTTAAAAGCGGATTTTTTTAATTTAAAAATATCAATTACATTTACGTGTAACAAAAGTAGCGCTAAAATTGGCCTAAATAATCAATAAACAGTCTAAATAAGAGCTATACTTTTAATTATCAATGATTTAAAATTTTAAAAAAGATGACTTAAATCATAAATAAACGTTAAAGTTGTTGGTATTTTTATCAAAGATTTAAAACAAACAAATATCTAATATTATGAAAAATTTGAAATTAATAGGTTTCTTGATGATTTTAGCATCAAGCTTAATGTTTATCCAATGTACAAGTGACCCTATCGAAGGACCACAAGGTATAGCTGGCGTTGATGGTTATGAAGGCGTTGACGGTGTTAACGGTGCTGATGGCGCTTCTGGCACTGCTTCTTGTGTTGCTTGCCATAGTGAAAGTCACAGAACACCAATTGAAGAATCGTACGCAAAATCAGTACATGCAGCCGGTGCAACAGTTGCTTCTACTACTTTTATTCCAGGAGTTTCTACTTCTTCTAGAGCAAGTTGTGCTCGTTGCCACAATAGCGAAGGCTACATAAACTACATTACTGGAAAACCAGCAGTTGATATTGTGAATCCATCTAAAATTTCTTGTACTACTTGCCACAGCAAACATGGTACTTTCGATTTTGAAAATGATGGTCATGACTATGCACTTAGAAATATGGCTCCTGTAAAATTAGATATAACTGAGCCTACTTATGTTATAGATTATGGTAATTCAAGTAACAATTGTGCTTCTTGTCACCAAGGACGTTCAAAAGCTCCGGTAGATAATGGTACTGGACTTTATTTACAAGCCAACTCTAGATTTTACCCTCATTACAGTGGACAAGCACAAATGCTAGAAGGAATTCAAGGTGCAGTTATTGCAAATGGATCAACCCCAATGCCGGTAGTAGGAACAGCAGCACACAGAACAGGAGCTTCTTGTGTTTCTTGTCATATGACTGCTACTACCAATGGCACAACTGGATTGCATACATTTAAAGTGTCAACTTCTGCTTGTACATCATGTCATACAACCGTGCCTACAGAAGTTGCTGGTTTGGCCGCTGATATGGCTACATTAAAAGCTAAATTATTAGCTCTTAATTTGATCGCTGCAGATGGAACGCCAATAGTTCAAACTACAACAATTCCTTTTAAACATGCACAGGCATTATGGAATTATAAAACTGTTGAAGAAGATCATAGTTATGGTATTCACAATCCAAAATATGCAAAAGCTTTAGTAAAAAATGCGATTGAAGCAGTTCAATAAATTCCTTCATATATAATAGATATTAAAAGTTCGGGAGTTGCTAAAACTTCTGTAACTCCCGAACTTTAATAATTTTTATATAAATAGTTTTTAACAAATTTGAAAAAAAATTCAATTTCATTTTGTAAAAAGCAAGTATTTATTTAATTAAAAAACTAAAAATGAAAAAAATATTTCAAATTTTATTAATCGTATGCGGGGGGTTAGCAATGAACTCTTGTTATTATGATGAATTACAAGTAAGGACGATCCCTGAATTGCCAGTTGATCCAGATGATCCTGATTATGTTGAAATTAAATATGGAACTCAAATACAACCTATTTTCACAAACAGTTGTGCCGGTTGCCACAATGCCAGCAGAAGTCCAGATTTAAGAGCCGGTTTCTCGCATGCCGCTTTAGTGCCTCAATATGTTATTGCAAATAATGCTGATGGTAGTCCGTTTTATGTTAAACTGGTTGGTGGTCACCAAAATGTTTCCGCCGCAAACTTAACATTAATCAAAACTTGGATAAACCAAGGCGCTAAGAACAACTAATTTTTAAGACATTACACATGAAAAATTATATAAAATTACTTTTTGTTCTATTGATGTTCCCAGCAATTTCAGTTGCGCAAGAAGAAGAGGATACCGCTGAAGATTCAACAATTGTTGTAGTTAAGGAACCATTGGAAAGACCTGCATTTGAAGGCGCATCGCTCATTGAAAATCCTACCAACGTTTTATTTGACAAAAACACCTTGGAAGTGCAAATGCAACACCGGTTTGGATTGCTGAACGAAACAAATACCTTAGCAGGTATTTACGGTGATGGCGCAAACATCAGAATCGCTTT
>JAUSOJ010000154.1 GCA_030656195.1 Lutibacter sp. | reverse complement strand
ACTTTAGATGGCGCAGGTTACTATCCGCAAGCCACAAGAAACTTTTTAGTTGGTGCTACCTTAAAATTTTAACAAAAAAACACTCTTTAAACGCGGTTTAAATCGCGTTTAAAGAGTATCATAAATTGTTTAAATAAAATTACTTTTCTTCTGATGACATTCTGCCCGTAGCGCAACTCACAAAAGACTTTGCTTTGTGCAACATTGTGTTTGCATCGCCAACTTCAGGATAACCCATACTTGATAATTTTTCTTTTACCAGCTTAATTACCGATTCATCTGTTGTGTCTATCGTTACTTCAGAAGTGTTTAAATTAATCAAAATTTCATTAACACCTTCAATTTCTATAATTCCTTTTTTTATGGTATTGGCGCATCCGCCACATTTTAAATTTAATATTTCAATTACGGTCATTTTTCTCTTTTTAGTTTTTGTAATTTCTTTTATTCAAAAGTGATACTCCAAATTCCTCTTAAATCGCCTTCATTATATCCAATAGCTTTGTCATTAGGATAAAGCGATTTTATGATTGAATCGGTTTTCACCGATATAAATTCTTCCACCTTTCCGTGACAAGCCAAACAATTTGCTTTTAATAGAATTGGCGCATAATAATGTTTGTTATTATTATTGTCCACTTCTACAATTGGCGTAATTTCTTTCTTTTCTGAAATTAATTTATGATAGTTATTGATGATTTCCAGTTCCCTTTCTGAAGGTTGATTTGTTGGATTTCGCCATTTATCTGATGTTCTTTTTATGGTTACGGCATATTGATCGGATAATTGTTGGGTAAGCGGCATAGCCTCAACATTGCAAAACGGGATTGCCTGCGCCGGGCCGCCCAATTTCATTTGTTCGGTCAACTTTTCGCTTAAGGCATTAAAGGTGGCTTGCGAAATTTCATTTCCTTTAACGGCATATTCTTGCTTTTCATTATCTGTAAGCGAATTGCCGCAAGATACCATCGCCATAAAAACCAGTATCATCAATAAATTTTTCATAAAAATTATTTTACTGTTTCATGGTTGTTTTTTAGCCAATATAGAATTCCGCCCTCCAAATCATTGATCTGTGTAAATCCAAAATCCGCCATTTTTCTTGAAGCTGGTGACGTTCTGTTTCCTGATCGGCAATAAATAAAAATCGGCTGATTTTTATCGTATTTTGCAATTTGGTCCATAAAATTACTGTCGTAATAATTGATATTTATGGCACCTTCAATATGTCCTTGACTAAATTCCTGCGGTGTCCTGATATCAATTATGGTTTGATTTGCCGATTTTTCTTTAAATTCAGTTGGCGTCAGAACTTTGATTGCTTCAGACTGTGATTGAGATTTGGTGTTGCAACTTATTCCCAAAACGGTTACAAGTACAAAAAGCATTAGTTTTACAGTAGTTTTCATTTGTTTTTGATTTTTTTACAAAAGTAAAGTTACAATTAAATTTTAGCAGTAAACAAAGTTACCCTTATATAATAAAAAAGAGGGAAGTAAAAACTTCCCCCAACATATTAAATTAAAAAGAACATTTACAATAAAGTTGTTGGACAAACATAGTCGGTTAGTTTAACGCCCGTATCTTTAATATCATTAAAACCACCTCTAACATCTGTTACGTTTTTTACGCCATTTGCCTTAAAAATGGAGGCTGCAATAAGTGAACGATAGCCGCTGGCGCAATGTAAAAAATATTCTTTGTCTGGTTTTATTTCAGCAAAATTTGAATGAATAAAATCTAACGGAAAATTTTCAACACCAACTACATGTTCCGAAAGATATTCAGATTCTTTTCTAACATCAAGCGCCACAATATTTTCTTCTGTCAATTTTTTGGCAAATTGCATTGCAGAAATGGAGCCTATTTTATCAACTTTAAATCCTGCAGCCAACCAAGCGTGAATTCCGCCTCGTAAAAACCCCAAGGTATTGTCGTAACCCACACGAGAAAAACGTGTAACCACTTCATGTTCCCTTCCGCCCTCAGCAATGAAAATAATTTTTTGTTTGATGTTGGTGATTAAAGAACCAACCCAGGGCGCAAAATTACCATCCACACCAATATACCAGGCACCTGGAACGCTTCCTTCTTCAGCATATTCATCTTTAGAACGCGTATCAATCACCAAAATATCATCACGTTCACTCATTTCTTTAAAGGTTGCCGCATCAATAGGTGTTGTGCCTCTGTGTAAAATTTCATCGATGCTTGTGTTAATCTCTTTATTCATTCTCACATTATTTGGAAAATATTGCGGCGGAGGCATTAAACCTGTCGTGACTTCTTTAATAAATTCCTCTTTGGTCATGTCGGCTCTCAAAGCGTAGTTTGTTTTCTTTTGATTTCCCAACGTATCGAAAGTTTCAGTACTCATGTTTTTTCCGCAGGCGGAACCCGCTCCATGATTAGGGTAAACAACAATATCATCGGGTAAAGTCATTATTTTATTTCGAAGGGAATCAAACAAATGACCTGCCAAATCAGCCTCTGTTACGTCCGATTTTACAGCCAAATCTGGTCTTCCAACATCACCAATAAACAAACAGTCACCGGTAAAAACATAAGGCTTATTACCCTTTTCATCTATTAAAACATACGATGACGATTCCATGGTATGGCCAGGCGTATGCAATAATTTAAGGGTAACTTTTCCTATTTTAAATTCCTCGCCGTCTATTCCTTTATGAATGTCATAATTGGGATTTGCGTTTGGCCCAAAAACAATGGTTGCCCCCGTTTTTTTTGCCAAATCATCTTGTCCGGAAACAAAATCGGCATGAAAATGCGTTAAAAAAACATATTTAATTTTAGCGCCG
>JAUSOJ010000153.1 GCA_030656195.1 Lutibacter sp. | reverse complement strand
ACAAATTAGCCGGTTCTATTACGCTAATTATTTCTTTTAAATAGTCAACAAAACTTTCTTGGTATGTATCAATACGCTTCATATTGTTAAGAAATTTAATGTAAAAATACACCTTTCAAAGCAAATTAAAAAAATGCCAAATGAAATTCAGAAATAAATAAAAAAACTATGGAAACTTTTTTTGTTTTTAAAGTTTCCATTTGTATATTTGCCATCGCAAAATATTAAGGAGAAAGCGATTATGAAGGAAACGATATTAAAAAAGGCCGGGGAAATATTTTTGAAATACGGATTTAAAAGTGTGACGATGGATGATATTGCCAATGATTTAGGCATCTCCAAAAAAACGATTTATAAATATTTCAAAAACAAGGTTGAACTTATTGATGAAGCTGTTTCTTATTTTCACACAGATATGCACAAAACCATCACAACTATTTGTGGTGTAGGACACAATGCAATCCAGGAAAATTTTGAAATAAAAAAAATGTTTAGAGATATGTTTAAAAATTCTGACGATTCTCCCATGTATCAGCTTGAAAAATATTATCCTAAAACATTTAAAAAAATTATTGCCAATGAATTTTTGGTATTTAAAGAATGCATTACCAACAATTTAGAAAAAGGAATCCAGGAAGGACTATACAGAACTGACGTAAATCTTGAACTTATCACTAAATTTTATCTTTCGTTAATGCTCAGCGTTCACGACTCAAGTTTATACACCTATAATAAAAACACGATGAACCAACTCGAATTGCAAGCGCTGGAATACCACACACGAGCCATTGCAACTGAAAAAGGATTACAAATTTTGCAAGAACAATTAGAAAAAAACGTTAACTAAGAATGAAAAAATCAATTATACTGTTTATTGGATTGTTACTAAGTTTCCATATAAACGGTCAGGAAACCAGCTCATTATCACTGCAACAAGCGATAGATTACGCTTTAAAAAATAGCTACGCCACCATAAATGCCGACAGAGACGTTGACATTGCCAAAAAGAAAAAATGGGAAACCACCACCATTGGCTTGCCGGAAATAAATGCTAAAATAGATTATCAAAACTGGATTAAGCAACAGGTTTCTTTGCTTCCTGCCGAATTTTTTGGCGGTAATCCGGGCGAATTTGAAGAAATTTCCTTTGGCACAAAACACAATATGAATGCCACCGCCACTTTAAATCAGCTTATTTTCGACGGATCTTATTTGGTGGGATTACAATCGGCAAAAACGTATTTAAAAATTTCTGAAAACGCCAAGGAGAAAACCGAACTCGGCATCAGGGAAGCCGTGATTAATGCCTACGGAAATGTGCTTTTGAGCGAAGAAAGCATTTCAATTATCGAAAAAAACATCAAAACCTTGGAAAAAAACCTGGATGAAACCAACCAAATTTTTCTAAATGGTTTTATTGAAGAAGAAAATGTGGAGCAACTTAAAATCACTTTGTCATCCGTAAAAAGCCAGTTGTCAAAAACCAAGAATTTAAAAACTATTGCTTATAAAATGCTGAATATTACTTTGGGAATGGACCTTAATACTTCTGTAATATTGACAGATTCATTAGAAAATCTTGCCAAAGAAAATATCAAATTAGAAATGCTTTCTTCGGATTTGACCATTGAAAATCACATCGATTTTAAAATTGCAAAAAATACCGAAACAGCAAATGAATTGTTCGTGAAACTGGAACAAAGCAAAGCATTGCCAACCTTAAGAAGTTTTGTGAATTTTGGTTACGCCGGCTACGGACAGGAGTTTGATTTTATGAAAAAAGAACAAAAATGGTTCGATTATTCCTTGTTGGGCGTAAGTTTAGACATTCCGGTATTTAGCAGTCTGGCACGAAGTTCAAGAACACAGCAAGCTAAAATTGAGCTTGAAAAAGCCAAAACAAACCTTACGGAAACCGAACAAAAATTATTTCTTTTATTGGAATCTGCAAAAACAAACTACAATTTCAGCATTGAAGAATATGAAACCTCCAAACAAAATTTGTCATTGGCCGAGCGCATAGAAAACAAACAGCAAATCAAGTTTTTTGAAGGAATTTCAACAAGTTTTGAATTGCTGGAAGCGCAACGACAATTGTACACCATGCAACAAAATTATTTACAGGCTATGCTAAATGTCATCGCCAACAAAGCAACTTTAGACAACGCACTAAACACACCAATCAACAAAAGTAACTAACCAACATGAAAAAAATAGCACTCCTTATTATTGTAGCCACATTTGCCATTTCTTGCGGCAAAGAAGTTAAAAAATCTTCCTTAGAAGAATTAAACGCCCAAAAAGCAACATTGACAGTCAAAATTGACAGTTTAAACACCTTGTTAAAATCGGTTGAAACAGAAATCTCAAAATTAGATTTAGATAAAAATATTCAAACAATTACAGCGCTTCCGGTTAAGAACGATGTTTTTAAACATTTTCTTGAAATTCAAGGCGTTGCGAAAGCCAATAAAAATATAGAAATAAGTCCGGAAATGGGCGGAACTGTTACTGCCATTCTGGTAAAAGAAGGCCAGAAAGTACAAACCGGACAACTGCTGATTCAATTGGATGATTCATCCGTAAAAAACAGCATCAACGAATTGAATACCCAATTAAGCTTGGCCAAAACAACTTTTGAGCGTCAGGAAAGACTTTGGAACCAAAAAATTGGTTCAGAAATGCAATATCTTCAGGCAAAAGCCCAAAAAGAAAGTTTAGAAAACAATTTATCAAGCTTAAGAACCCAAGCCAGAAAAATGAGAATTACGGCGCCTTTTAGCGGTGTGGTTGATGAAATTTTCCCAAGATTGGGTGAACTTACAAGTCCGCAAATGCCTGCCGTAAGATTGCTGAATTTAGACAATGTGTATGTGGAAGCCGACGTAACGGAAACTTATTTGCCAATTGTTAAAGAAGGAACCGAAACTGTAGTGCACTTTACCTCCATCAACAAAGAAATAAATTCAAAAATTTCGCAGGTCGGCAATTATATCAATCCGGCAAACCGAAGCTTTAAAATCAGAATTAACATCGACAATAAAGACCAAAGCATCAAACCAAATTTATTGGCTGATATTAAAATAGTTGATTTTGAAACAAAGGGAATCATTATTCCGGCAACGTTGGTGCAACAAGATCAAAAAGGCAATAACTATGTATTTACGGTTGTTACCGAAAATAACCAACAAAAGGTGGTTAAAAACATCATTACCATTACCAATGAATACAACAATGAAGTGTTTGTAAGCACAGGTTTGAAAGAAAATGACACCTTGGTAAATGCCGGAGCAAGATTTGTAAAAGATGGAGATCAGGTTAAAATAAGTAAAAATTAATTCGGCCACAACAACTAGAAAAGCATCAAAATGAGTAAAGTATTAAAAGAATTCAAACTTTCAACCTGGTCAATTAACAATAAAATGACCGTGTTTGTGATTATTGGAATGATTTTTTTGGCGGGAATTTTTTCTTATCAAAGTATGCCAAGAGAAGCTTTCCCGGAAATTGTGGTGCCCGAAATATTCGTTTCAACCGCTTATCCAGGGAACTCGGCAATTGATATTGAGAAATTAATTACGCGTCCGCTGGAAAAAGAAATCAACGGAATCTCTGGCGTTGATGAAATCACTTCCACTTCTATTGAAGGATTTTCATCCATAAAAATCACTTTTGATTTTAGCGTTACGCCAACAGAAGCTTTGCGAAAAGTGAAAGACAAGGTTGATGCCGCAAAATCGGATAAAGATTTTCCGAAAGATTTGCCTTCAGATCCAACAGTCACAGAATTAAACTTCGCCGAATTAATGCCCATTATGAACATTAATTTATCGGGCGATTTTTCGATGGATGAACTCAAGGAATTTGGCGAATATTTAGAAGATGAGATTGAAAAAGTTCCTGAAATTTCAAAAGTGGAAATCCGCGGAATCCAAGATAAGGAAATGGAAATCAGCGTTGATTTGTACAAAATGGAAATTTCCCAAATCAGCTTTAATGATATTACCCAAGCCATTCAAAATGAAAATATGACGGTTTCCGGCGGCGATTTGCTGGAAAATGGTTTACGCAGAAATGTTCGTGTTTTAGGAGAATTTAAATCGGCCAATGAAATTGCAGACATTATTGTAAAACAGGAAAATGAAGAAATAGTTTACTTGCGCGATATTGCGACTGTAACTTTTAAAGAACAGGAAAAACAAAGCTACGCCCGTGAATTTTCGCAACCAGTAGTGATGTTGGATGTCACAAAACGTGGCGGCGAAAACCTCATAAACGCATCCACCCAAATTGATGTGATTATTGCCAAAGCCAAAGAAAGCTATTTCCCTTCTAACTTAAACATTTCTAAAACCAACGACCAAACCAACGATACCAAAACCATGGTGGCCGATTTGGAAAACAGCATTATTCTGGGAATTATTTTGGTAGTGGTGGTCTTGCTTTTTTTCCTCGGAATAAGAAATGCCCTTTTTGTTGGTATCGCCATTCCTTTGTCCATGTTTATGTCGTTCATTGTATTAAATGCTTTGGGCGTAACGCTAAATACCATGGTCTTATTTTCATTGGTGATTGCCTTGGGAATGCTGGTGGATAACGGGATTGTGGTGGTAGAAAATATTTACCGTTTGCTGGATGAAGGTTATTCAAAAATTGATGCCGCAAAATACGGTGTTGGTGAGGTTGCAATGCCTATTATTGCATCAACGGCAACAACGCTTGCCGCCTTTTTACCTTTGGCATTTTGGCCCGGAATGATGGGCGAATTTATGCGCTATTTACCCATTACTCTCATCATTGTATTATTGTCATCCCTATTTGTTGCTTTGGTCATAAACCCAATGTTGACATCGGTTTATATGAAAATAAAGGAAGATGAAGTCAATTTTAAAAGAATCGTAATTTTTAGTGCCGTTTTATTTTTTATCGGTGTTATTTTAATTATTGCCGGATTGGCTTTAGGCATAAAAGGCTTGAACGCTGCCGGATTGTTGTTTGTAATTGCCGGATTGCTTCGTGTTATAAACACCAAGTTTTTAGGGCCTGCCACGGCATGGTTTCAAAATAAATTTCTGCCGAAATTAGAAGGTTTTTATGAACGCACTTTGCAATATGCCTTACGAGGAAAAAGACCAAGATGGTTCTTTGCAGGAACCTTTGGCTTATTGTTTGTTGCTATTTTGCTTTTTATGGCATTTCCGCCAAAAGTGCTTTTCTTCCCGGAAACACCACCAAAACAAGTGTATGTTTACTTGGAATATCCTATTGGAACCGATATAGAAGTCACCAACAAACTCTCTATAGATGTTGAAAATAAAATTCAGAATTATTTAAAAAAATATGAAGTTGATGGCAAAAATGTTTTAATTACTTCGGTAATTGGACAGGTTGGCGAAGGCACAAGCGATCCAAATCGTGGCCAAGATGGCGGCACAACACCCAATAAAGCACGTGTCACCGTAGATTTTGTCAAATTTATTGAACGTGGCGACATCAATACAGAAGATGTTTTAATTGAAATACGAGAATTGTTGAAGGACATACCGGGCGTTAATATTATTGTTGACAGACCAGCCGACGGTCCGCCAGCAGGAGCGCCTATCAATATTGAAGTTTCAGGCGATGATTATGAACAATTATTGGCTACCTCCGAAGACATTAAACAATTTATTAAAAATAAAAATATTTTAGGGATTGAAGAATTGAAATTGGATGTGGAGCAAGGAAAACCCGAATTGCCTATCATTATCGACCGCCAAAAAGCACGCCGTTTGAATGTTTCCACAGGGCAAATTGGTGATGCGCTGCGAACATCCTTGTTTGGAAAAGAAATCTCCACCTTTAAAGATGGTGAAGATGATTATCCGATAAACATGAGGTTAGCAGATAAATATCGTTATGACAAAGCAGCTTTAATCAACCAAAAAATCACCTTTAGAGATCAAAGCAGCGGTAAAATTGTTCAGGTGCCTATTTCGGCTATGGCGCATACAGAAGCCTCTTCGACTTTTAGTGCCGTTAAACGAAAAGATTTAGACAGGGTAATTACCATCGCATCAAATGTTTTGGAAGGTTACAATGCCACAGAAATCAATGACCAAATTAAAGAAGTGTTGGAAAAATATGATTTGCCTAAAAACATAAGCATTTCTTTTACCGGTGAACAAGAAAAACAAGCGGAAGAAATGGCTTTTTTAAGCAAAGCATTGCTTATTGCGGTATTTTTCATTTTCTTGATCTTGGTGGCGCAATTTAACTCAACCTCAACCCCAATTATCATTTCATTAACGGTTTTACTCAGTTTAATTGGCGTATTGCTTGGGTTGATTGTCTTTAGAATGGAATTTGTGATTATGATGACGATGATTGGTATCATTTCATTGGCCGGTATTGTGGTAAACAATGCCATTGTACTTATTGATTATACCAATTTAATTATGGTTCGCAAACGATTGGAAGAAGGAATGTCGGCAGGAGAATTGACCAAAGAGATGATTTATGAAAGTATTGTTGAAGGCGGCAAAACACGTTTAAGACCTGTGTTGTTAACCGCAATCACCACCATTTTAGGACTATTGCCTTTGGCTATTGGGATTAACATCAATTTTATGACTTTGTTTACAGAATTTAATCCGGAATTTTACATTGGCGGTGAAAACGTGGCGTTTTGGGGACCTATGTCCTGGACCATTATTTTTGGGTTAACTTTTGCCACTTTCTTAACATTGGTTATTGTGCCGGTCATGTATTTGTTGCTGAACAATTTGAAGTTTAGGCTTAACAGGAATCAATAATTTAA
This sequence comes from Lutibacter sp., assembly GCA_030656195.1. Classification (GTDB taxonomy): domain Bacteria; phylum Bacteroidota; class Bacteroidia; order Flavobacteriales; family Flavobacteriaceae; genus Lutibacter. The sequence continues at coordinate 26,817 of JAUSOJ010000153.1, read as the reverse complement.
TTAAAAGCGACTTACCCAGAGTCGCTTTTTTTTATTTAATTTTGATGGAATGAAAAACGAAAAAACTTATACGGTGGATGAGGCAACCAAATTGATGGAGAATTTCTGCGCCTATCAGGAGCGCTGCCACAAGGAAATTGAGCAAAAACTGTACGATTTACATATGATTCCCGAAGCCAAAGAAAAAATCATCCTTCATTTGTTACAGCACAATTTTTTGAATGAAGAACGTTTTTCAAAAGCTTTTGCAAGAGGGAAATTTTCCATAAAAAACTGGGGTCGCATTAAGATTGTGAATGAATTAAAATTCAGAAATATTTCGCCTTATAACATCAATACTGCTTTAAAGGAAATTGAAGAAACTGATTATTTAAACAAGCTTGAAAAAATTGCCAAAAAAAAATGGGTGTTGATTAAAGAACCAAATGCTTTCAAAAAAAGAAGCAAACTTGTAAGTTATTTGAGCTCAAAAGGATATGAATCGGAATGTATCTATGAAGTGATGAACGGCTTCATTAAATAAAAGCATTTTTCACTTTCTTAACTTGGCTACAATCACAGAATCCCTTTCTTTTTTGATTTCAATCACCTCATCAATATTTTCGTTTGGAATGGTTACAGAAAGCACATAATGCTCAATTTTCCAAACATTTTCATTTTTACTTAAAACACCCGAACCTCGGCAAACGCCCATCCAGGTATCTAAAAGTTCATCAAACCAAGCTGTTTTTCCGTCTGATGAAATATAAACATTGCGTTCAATCGACTTAAAATCCCAAGCTTCACCCCTATCAAAAAATGGTTTGCTGAAGGCTTTAAAATCCTTTTTAACCCAATTTTCAGAAGCATCGGTTCCAATAAAAACACTTGCTTTGGCCATTGAATCAAAATACGAATCAAATTCTGCCTCAGAAGCACTTTTATGCCAGGCATCCAACATCGTATTTATGGTTTCTTTTTCAGAAGCGGCATTTTTATTTTCAGTATTGTTTTTTTTATTTTCACAGGATGAAAACACAACAATGAAAATAAGCATATACATTTTTTTTGTCATTGCCTTTAGTTAGGATTTTTAATTAACTTGGTCCGTTCCATATATAAATAAGGCGGCGGCGTAGTTGTTTGCTGAAGATCTATTGGCACTTCCGTGTCAACCTCCAACATATTTTGAATGCTTTCCGACTTATAAATGGTGTTTATTTTTGCATTGAATGCCGAATAAATTGCCACAATATAGCCAACTTCTTCTTTTACTTCATCTTTTGTAATGGAAGGAATTGTCGCCATATCGGCCAACCGCAACGTTTCATTTTCCAACACATTGATACGCGCAATAATATTCGGTTTTTTTAATTTCTCAATCTTGATGGAATCTTTCATCATCTTCACCAATCGGGAAAGTTCATCGGCATTGCTGAGCGCTTCCAAAGTGCTGATGCTATAATATTTCAACAACAATTCATCAACAAGCTGATATTCTTTCCAATTGTCCATGTCAACTTTCGCCTCTGGAATCAATGTTTCACCTATCTTATTTTCAATATGATTCTCGTCCAATTTAAGGGAATCGGATATTTCAGTAACTTCCTGGGTATCTTTATTTTTATTGCAGGAAAAACCTGTCAATAAAATAATTAATAAAAAAGGGATTATGTACTTCATTGTAAAACTTATTAACGTCAAAAATACTAATTATTACACTATTTTAAATAAAAATTAATAATTTGATAAAAAACAATTCGAAATAAACTAAAATTTTAATTTTCAGTATATTTGCTACCTTAATAATAAGGATATTGGCTCTATGGATAAAAGCATATTAATTATTGGCGCTTGCGGACAAATCGGCACCGAACTGACTTTAAAATTGCGTGAAAATCTCGGTAAAAATGCCGTAATTGCCTCCGACATCAGTGAAGGAAGCGAAGAATTAATGCAATCGGGACCTTTTGAATTTATCAATGCGTTGGATTACAATCAAATTGCAGCCGTTATTGATAAATATGCGATTAATGAAGTGTATTTAATGGCAGCGATGCTTTCTGCAACCGGTGAAAAATTTCCTGCAAAAGCTTGGGAACTCAATATGAACTCGCTTTTTAATGTGCTAAATTTGGCCAAAGAAGGGAAAATTAAAAAAGTGTTTTGGCCAAGCTCTATCGCTGTATTCGGACCAACAACACCCAAAGAAAATACGCCTCAACAAACCGTGATGGCGCCAACTACCGTTTACGGCATAAGCAAATTGGCCGGTGAACGCTGGTGTGAATATTACTTCAATAAATTTGGCGTTGACGTAAGAAGCGTCCGTTATCCGGGAATCATCAGCTGGAAAACGAGTCCGGGCGGCGGAACAACCGATTATGCCATTGAAATTTATCACAAAGCTTTGCAAGATGGCAATTACGATTCGTTTTTGAACAAAGACACCAAATTGCCCATGATGTATATGGACGATGCCATTGATGCCACCCTAAAAATAATGAACGCGCCTGCTGAACAGGTAAAAATAAGATCTTCCTACAATTTGGCGGCCATCAGTTTTACCCCAAAAGAGATTGCCGAAGAAATTAAAAATTTCATTCCGAAATTTGACATTTCTTACCATGCTGATTTCAGACAAAGCATCGCCGACAGCTGGCCAAGCAGCATTGATGATTCCCAAGCCAGAAAAGATTGGGGATGGAAACATGAATTTGATCTGGAAAAAATTTCGGACAGCATGCTGAAGAATTTGCAGATTAAATATGACGCACTGTAAACATTATAATACTTCCTCAAAGAAAGCCCCGAAATAAATTTCGGGGCTTTCTTTTTCAAAAAATCCTTTTTAACTTCATTTATTTGGTGCTAAAATTGCCTAAAAGAACCAAACCTTCAATAAAAATTAACTTGCTGATATTTAATACCTTAAAAAACTAAAACGTTTTAGCAGAATAATCAATTATATGATATCTGTCATCTTTTTTACTTTAAGTATTAATTAAATTTACGAAACAATTTAGGATACTTCAAAAATGAACCCATAATTTTGGGATTAATTAAAATTTGACTTCTAAAACACCCGTATTAATGAATATTTCACAAATAGAACACATTGGAATAGCAGTAGACAACCTAGAAGAATCCATTAAATACTATGAAGAAGTATTGGGATTAAAATGCTATGCGATAGAAGAGGTTGTTGACCAAAAGGTGAAAACAGCCTTTTTTTTGGTAGGTAACACAAAAATTGAATTGCTGGAAAGCACTTCACCCGACGGGCCTATTGGCAAATTCATCGCCAAAAAAGGCCAAGGCATTCACCATATTGCATTTGCTGTTGATAATGCAACAGAAGCCTTAAAATTGGCTGAACAACGCGGTGCGGTGCTTGTGGACAAGGAATCGCGCAAAGGCGCTGAAGGATTGAATATTGGATTTCTGCATCCAAAATCGACCCACGGTGTACTTACAGAACTTTGTTCGAAACAAGAATAATTACATCAGAACCATCAAATTTAAATGGTTAAGAAAATTACAATTAGCATAAAAAGTAAGAAAATTATATAATAATGGCAAATCAAGATAAAATTAACGAACTCATTGCAAAAAGAATTGAAGCAAAATTGGGTGGTGGCGAAAAGCGCATTGAAGCGCAACATGCAAAAGGAAAATTAACCGCACGTGAACGAATAGACATTCTTTTGGACGAAAACAGTTTTGAAGAGTTTGATATGTTTGTGACCCACAGAACAAAATCATTTGGACTGGATAAAGAAATTTACCTTTCCGATGGCGTTATTACTGGGCACGGAACTATTGACGGAAGAATTGTGTACGTATTCTCGCAAGATTTCACCGTTTTTGGCGGATCTTTATCCGAAACTTACGCGTTAAAAATTTGTAAAATTATGGATATGGCCATGAAAATTGGCGTTCCCGTAATTGGATTGAACGACAGCGGCGGAGCACGTATTCAGGAAGGTGTTAGATCTTTGGCCGGTTATGCCGAAATTTTCCAAAGAAACATTATGGCTTCTGGCGTAATTCCACAAATTTCTTCCATTTTAGGTCCTTGTGCCGGTGGCGCAGTTTATTCGCCTGCATTGACAGATTTTACCATTATGACCGACAAAACAAGCTATATGTTTGTAACGGGGCCAAAAGTGGTACAGGCAGTCACAGGTGAAATTGTTAGTGCCGAAGAATTGGGAGGTGCCCAAATTCATTCCACAAAATCGGGCGTTTCACACTTTCTTGCTGAAAACGACGAGGAAAATCTGTTGCTCATCAGAAAACTGATCAGTTACCTTCCTTCAAACAATTTGGAAGACCCGCCAAGTCTGAAATGTGACGACCCAATTGACAGACTGGAAAATATTCTAAATGAAATTATTCCCGAAAACCCAAACCAGCCATATGATATTCTTGATGTTATTACTACCATTACTGACAATGCTGAATTTTTAGAAGTACACAGAAACTATGCCCGAAATATTGTTGTAGGATTCGCAAGATTCAATGGCCGATCTGTTGGTATTGTAGGAAATCAGCCTAAATATTACGCAGGGGTTTTAGATTGTGAATCTTCAAGAAAAGCAGCACGTTTTGTTCGTTTTTGCGATGCCTTCAATATTCCTATTGTTACCTTGGTGGATGTTCCCGGATTTTTACCTGGAACCGGACAAGAATATGGCGGAATTATTTTACACGGCGCAAAATTATTGTTTGCTTATGGTGAAGCAACCGTTCCAAAAGTGACCATTACATTGCGTAAATCTTATGGTGGCGCTCACGATGTGATGAGCTGCAAACAATTGCGCGGCGACTTAAATTATGCCTGGCCAACTGCGGAAATTGCCGTGATGGGTGCCAAAGGCGCTGTAGAAGTCTTGGAAGGATCCAACATTAAAAAAATTGAGGATGCGGATGAAAAACAACTGTACATTGAGAAAAAAGAAGAAGAGTACACTGTTAAGTTCGCAAACCCTTATGTAGCTGCTAAATATGGTTTTATTGATGATGTGATTGAACCAAGAAATACGCGTTTCAGAATTATCAGGGCTTTGGAATTGCTTGCCAACAAAAAAGAGGTAAATCCTCCTAAAAAACACTCAAACATCCCACTATAATGACACCTCAAATATTAGAAATAGATCAATTAAGCGAAGGCTACATTATTCTGATCACCGGATTGATTATTGTTTTTGGCTCGTTGATTATCCTGTCCTTATTTTTTAAATATGGCGTGCCTATTTTATTATATGTCTATAAAATAATCACCAAAGGCAGAGACCGAAAAATAAAAGACATTACAGTTGCTGCTGATGAAAAATTTACGGGAGAAATTGCTGCTGCAATCGCAACGGCCATTCACTTGTATCTTCATGAAAAACACGATACTGAAAATGCGATTTTGACCATTAAACAAGCGCGGAAATTGTATTCGCCATGGAGTTCGAAAATTTATGGTACACAAAACAGACTTTAACTGATTATGGATTATTAGTTGCCAGATTGTTAAAATACAATCTGGTAACGAAAAACAACAAGCACAATGAAAAATTTTAAATTTAGAATACACGAAAATAATTACATCGTTAAAATTATTTCACACGAAGAGGACATTATAGAATTAGAGGTAAACGGAACTTCTTATTCTGTAAAAATGAAGGAAGGAAATGTAATTCCCAAAACACCTACAATGGTACTCGCAAAATCAAGAAAACCGATTGAACCATTTAAAGTGAATCCAGGTTCTGGAAAAACTAAAATTTTAGCGCCTATTCCAGGTGTTATTATGTCCATTGACATAAAAGTTGGAGACACCATTAAAGTGGGAGACCGATTGTTGGTTCTTGAAGCCATGAAAATGGAAAACAACATCACTTCAGAACAGTCGGGCACAGTAAGTGCCATTCATGTAAAAGCCGGACAACAAGTATTGCAAAGTGAATTAATGGTAGAGTTGACCTAGAAATTTAAATTTATTGGTTCTGAAATTAAATAGAACCAATACTCGTTAAAAACAAAAAAATGAAAAAAATATTAATAATATTTGGCGTGCTGTCACTTTTGATTTTCATCAGACCAGCCCTCGGATTAAATTCTGTCCAAACAAATACTGAGTCAACAACTATTGTACAAGCCGATGAAGAAACCGGTGAGCGCTTTATTGATGAAGCCATAGGCGGTATCAAACAATTTTACCAATACACCGGTTTTGCAAATGCAACATCCGGACATTTGCTGATGATCTTCATAGGAATCGTGTTTATATATCTGGGCATTAAATTTGACTATGAACCGCTGCTGCTAATACCCATTGGCGCAGGAGTTATTATTGGAAATATTCCATTTGTTGCCGGAAACCAAACAGGTATTTATGAAACCGGATCGGTATTGAATTACCTCTATTTTGGGGTGGTAAAAGGTATTTATCCGCCTTTGATCTTTTTAGGAATTGGCGCCATGACCGATTTTTCATCGCTTATTGCCAATCCGAAATTAATGCTTTTGGGCGCTGCCGCACAAATTGGGGTTTTCGCCACATTTTTGGGCGCACTTTACCTTGGTTTCGCCCTTCCTGAAGCTGGAGCGATAGGAATTATTGGAGGTGCCGATGGCCCAACCGCTATTTTCCTTTCCTCAAAATTGGCAAACGGTGTTAACATTATGGCCGATGGTACCGTGGTTAAAAACCTGATTGGACCTATCGCCATCGCAGCCTATTCTTATATGGCTTTGGTTCCGGTTATTCAGCCGCCTTTAATGAGATTGCTTATTTCCAAAGAAGACCGTAAAATTAGAATGAAAGCTCCAAGAGCGGTTTCTCAAAAAGAAAAAATGCTTTTCCCAATTATTGCGTTGATTTTAACCACTTTTATTTCTCCAAGCGCTTTGCCTTTATTGGGAATGCTTTTCTTCGGAAATTTATTGAAAGAATCGGGAAGAACAGAAAGACTTGCAGATACCGCACGTACCAAATTAATAGACATTGTTACCATTCTTTTGGGGGTCACCGTGGGTGCTTCAACACAGGCAGATATTTTTATCACCAAAGATTCCATGCTTATCTTCGGACTTGGTGCCATATCTTTTGTGATTGCAACAATGGGCGGTTTGCTTTTTGCCAAATTTATGAACCTGTTTCTTAAAGGAGAAGACAGAATAAACCCACTTATTGGAGCCGCAGGCGTATCCGCAGTTCCTGATAGCGCAAGGGTTGTACACGCCGAAGCCTTAAAATCGGATCCTCATAATTATCTGTTAATGCATGCGATGGCCCCTAACGTTTCAGGTGTTATTGGCTCAGCCATTGCCGCGGGTATTATTTTGAGTTTCTTGGGATAATAAGTTAGCAGTTAAATAAAAAAACTAAGAAGTACTTAAAATATAAATAAGTGTTTAAAAATTAGGTTAAATTTAAAATTTAATAAAATGAACATACCAAACAAAATGTCGGCTGAAGAAGCCGTAAAGCTCATCAAATCTGGAGATCGTGTATTAATCCAAGGTGGTTCTGCAACGCCGCAAACCTTAATAAAAGCCATGGTTGCAAGAGCGCCAGAGTTAAGAGGCGTAGAAGTTGTGCACCTTCATACCGAAGGAGAATGCGGTTATACAGCTCCTGAATTAAGCAAAAGTTTCCACACCCACGCATTTTTTATAGGCGGAAATATCAGAAATATGGTTGGACTTACTGTTGATTATATTCCTATTTTTTTAAGTGACATACCAAGTTTATTCCGTTTGGGATATATGGAACTGGATATTGTTTTGGTGAATGTGACTCCGCCCGACAAGCATGGATTTTGTTCACTGGGCGTTTCGGTAGACATTGTGATTGCCGCCATTGAAATGGGTAAAAAAGTCATCGCACAAATAAATCCGCGCATGCCACGTACTTTTGGTGATGCGCTGGTGCATTTAAGAAATTTTGCTGCCTGTGTAGAAGTTGTTGAAGAAATTCACGAAATGCATATGGCTGCTCCATCAAAGGCCGAAGAACAAATTGGCAAAAACATTGCGGGCATTATTGAAGACGGCGCAACCCTGCAAATGGGTATTGGCGGTATTCCAAATGCAGTGCTCACCTATCTAAACAATCATAAAAACCTAGGAATTCATACGGAAATGTTCTCCGAAGGCATTGTTGATTTGGTGTTGAACGGTGTTATTAACGGTTCAAAAAAGAAAGTGAATCCGTATAAAATTGTATCAGGATTTGCTATGGGAACACGTCGCTTGTATGATTTTATGGATGACAATCCAGAAATTGAAATGCTGGATATTTCTTACGTAAATGACACAGCCGTTATTCGTCAGAACCCAAAAGTAACCGCCATTAACTCGGCCATTGAAATTGACATTACCGGACAGGTTTGTGCGGATTCCATCGGATTAAGAATGTTCTCAGGTGTTGGCGGGCAAATGGATTTTATGCGTGGTGCCGCTTTATCAAAAGGAGGAAAACCGATTATCGCCATTACTTCCACAACGCTAAAAGGGGTTTCAAAAATAGTTCCGGCGCTAAAAGTTGGTGCCGGTGTGGTGACCACAAGAGCGCATGCAAGATATGTGGCTACAGAATACGGCGTTGCAAACCTTTTTGGAAAAACCTTAAAACAACGCTCACAAGCGCTTAGAGATATTGCACATCCTGATTGCAGAGAAGATCTTGACAAAACCATTTTTGAAAGATTCGGAAGCAGTTTGGTGTGACATTCATTTAAATTATAATTGCCGATTTTGCGAAAATATTTCAAAAATCGGCAATTACTCGGCTCACAATTAATACAACATACGATGAACGATAAAAACAAATCGCTTTTTTCAAATTTCAATCCTGTTTCAAAGCAAGAATGGATAGAAAAAGCAAAAACTGATTTAAAAGGGGAAGATTTTAATAAAAAATTGGTTTGGAAAAACCAAAGCAACATTGACATTGCTCCTTTTTATACTTCAGAAGACAAACAGGACTATTTAAAAAATACCGGAGAAAATTCACAATCTTTAATCAATTACAGATATATCAACGGCCCAACGGAAGAAAACGCAAACAAACTGGCGTTAAAGGCCATTGAAGAAGGTATCAACGGCTTGCTTTTCGACATCACTGAAACTACGGTTGTTTCCAGATTGCTTGCAGGTATCAATCTGAATGAAATTGCAGTGGCCTTCATTTTAAGAGCGCATGAAGTTGCGTTTGCCATTGATTTCTTTGATTATGTCAAGACCCAGAAAAGAATAGATCATAAAAACCTTAGGGGATATTTTGATTTGGAGTTGATTCCCAATTTTATCACAAAAGGTAAAATGAATCCCGGTCAATGCAATAAAGCCGCAGCAATTGCGGAATTGGCTTCAGAATTTCCAAATTTTAAAGCGATCACCATTTCAGGTACCGCCTATTTAGATTCAGGTGCCAATCAGGTTCAGGAAGTTGCTTACACCTTAAATTCACTTGCTTGCTTTATAGAAAGATATGCAGACCGAGGTATTTCCTTAGAAACAATTTTTAACAACCTTCATTTTCAATTGGCCATTGGATCGGAATATTTTATTGAAATAGGAAAATTCAGGGCTTTCAACAGCTTGCTTCAGGAAATAGCAAAAAAATACGGCATTGGAGAATTTTCACACACGCTTACCGGCAAAACTTCTGTCTGGAGCAAATCGGTGACCGATGCGCATACCAATTTATTGCGTGCCACCACCGAAACGATGTCGGCCATTTTAGGAAATGTTGATGGCGTTTTGATCGATCCATATGACAACCAATTTCATGAAGGTTCAGATTTTTCGAGCAGAATTGCCGGGAATATTTACACCATCTTAAAAGAAGAATCGTACTTTGGCAAAGTTGCCAATCCGGCCGACGGCTGTTATTATATTGAAGAAATAAGTGCAAAAATAGCAAACAAGGCTTTGGAACTTTTCAAAGAAGTTGAAGCAAAAGGCGGATTTAATCAGTCCATTGAAAGTGGATTTATTCAACAACAAATTGCAAAAATCCGTTTCGAAAAAATTAAATTATTAAGTCAGCGCAGATTGTCGATGGTTGGCGTTAACAAATATCCCAATTTGATGGAAAAAATCTCTTCAGAAATTCTTTCTGAAGGTGAAATGAATCCAAATCCAAAATTATTGAAGCCAAGAAGAGCCTCACTTGAAATTGAAGCTTTAAGAAAAACAACAGAAGAACTGTTAAAAAACTTTTACAAACGGCCAATTGTTGAGCTTTCAAGTTTTGGAAATTTAACCATGCGAAAAGCAAGAGCTGCTTTTGCCTACGATTTTTTAGGCATGAGCGGATTTGAAATTCAGCCGGAAAAAAGTTACGATAGCGCTTTAAAAGCCGCTAGAAAAAGTGCCAAATCAGAATCCAATGTGGTCGTTATTTGCAGTTCCGACCAAGATTATGATGAAAGTGCCTTGACTTTTGTAAAAGCATTCAGAAAAATAAATAAAAACAAAGTGCTTTTATTGGCAGGAAATCCAATACACTTAATCGGTGAATTGACCGAAGCCGGTTTAGATGGATGTGTCCACGTAAAATCGGACATTATTTCCACCATTTCAAGTATTCAGCGTAAAATTCAGAAAACCATAAAATCCTTAGAAGCATGAAACCAGATTTTTCAGATTTAACATTAAATACCGCTGTGAAACAAAAAGCAGCATCTTCGGAGAATCAAGAAATTTGGCATACTCCTGAAGGAATTCCAGTAAAAAAACATTTTACGGAAGCAGACATCAAAGATGCCGAACACTTAAATTTTGCGGCTGGATTGCCACCATTTACAAGAGGGCCTTACAGCACCATGTATGTGATGCAGCCTTGGACAATTCGCCAATATGCCGGATTTTCAACTGCCGAAGAATCAAATGCCTTTTACAGAAGAAACTTGGCTGCGGGCCAAAAAGGCTTGTCTGTTGCTTTTGATTTGGCCACACACCGCGGTTATGATTCGGACCATCCGCGCGTAACTGGCGATGTTGGTAAAGCGGGTGTTGCGATAGATTCCATTTTGGATATGGAAATCCTGTTCGACCAAATTCCTTTGGATAAAATGTCGGTTTCCATGACCATGAATGGCGCTGTGCTCCCAATTATGGCCTTTTACATTGCCGCGGCAAAAAAACAGGGCGTTGCTTTAAATCAGTTGAGCGGCACCATCCAAAACGATATCTTGAAGGAATTTATGGTGCGGAACACTTACATTTATCCGCCGCTGCCTTCGATGAAAATTATTGGTGATATTTTTGAATACACCACGCACCATATGCCAAAATTCAATTCAATTTCCATCAGCGGCTACCATATGCAAGAAGCTGGGGCAACCGCCGATATTGAGTTGGCATACACGTTGGCCGACGGCATGGAATACATCAGAACCGGATTAAAATCGGGTTTGAAAATTGATGAATTTGCACCGCGTTTGTCCTTTTTCTGGGCAGTGGGAATGAACCACTTTATGGAAATCGCCAAAATGCGTGCTGCACGAATGCTTTGGGCAAAAATCATCAAACAATTTAACCCGCTGAATCCAAAATCGATGGCATTGCGCACGCACAGCCAAACATCGGGATGGAGTTTAAGCGAGCAGGATCCTTTTAACAATGTTGCCAGAACTTGTGTTGAAGCGATGGCTGCAGGTTTGGGCGGAACGCAATCACTGCACACAAATGCGCTGGATGAAGCCATTGCATTGCCAACAGATTTTTCGGCAAGAATTGCACGAAATACGCAAATTTATATTCAGGAAGAAACCCAAATCACCAAAGCGGTAGATCCTTGGGCAGGTTCTTATTATGTGGAATATCTTACCCAGGAAATTGCCAAAAAAGCCTGGAAATTAATTGAAGAGGTTGAAGAACTTGGCGGTATGGCAAAAGCCATTGAAACCGGCGTTCCTAAAATGCGCATTGAAGAAGCTTCTGCAAGAAAACAAGCGCGATTGGATTCGGGACAAGATATTTTGGTGGGTGTGAATAAATTTCAAACCAAAGAAAAATCGAATATCGAAATTTTGGACATTGACAATACTGTTGTGAGAAATTCACAACTTGAAAGATTGAAAAAATTAAAAGCAAACCGAGATCAGCAATTGGTTGATGCAAACATTGCAGCCTTATCTGAATGTGCGAAAACCGGTGAAGGAAATTTATTGGAATTGGCCGTTGAAGCAGCTGAAAATTTCGCCACTTTGGGTGAAATCTCCGATGCGTTGGAAGTGCATTTTGGCCGTCATAAAGCAGCCACCAATTTAATTAGCGGCGTGTACAGCAAAGAAATTGACAACGACAGCACTTTTGCAAAAGCGCAAAAATTGGCCGATAAATTTACGGAAATTGAAGGCCGTCGTCCGCGTGTTATGATTGCTAAAATGGGACAAGATGGCCACGACAGAGGCGCAAAAGTAGTTGCATCAAGTTTTGCCGATTTGGGATTTGACGTGGATATGGGTTCTTTGTTTCAAACACCTGAGGAAGTTGCCAAACAAGCCGTTGAAAATGATGTTCACTTTGTGGGCGCTTCAAGTTTGGCGGCCGGACATAAAACCTTGATTCCGCAATTGATTGAAGAATTGGCCAAATTGGGAAGACCAGATATTATGGTGTTTGCAGGCGGCGTAATTCCGGCAAAAGATTATGATTATTTATTGGAAAGAAAAGTAGCCGCCATTTTTGGTCCGGGTACCGTAATTTCTAAATCTGCCATCACCATTTTGAAAAAATATTTGGAAAAGGAATAAAGTTATAATTATTTGAAAACGGAAAACCCTTCACAGTGAAAACTGTGCAGGGTTTTTTATTGTTTATAAAAGGACTGTTTAAACGCCTCAATTATTTTTTGCGCTGCTTTTACAGGCGATATTTTCGCGGAAATAATCTCCTTTTCCAACATTGACAACTGACTTGCAATGTCCTTTGATCCGTAAAACAAGCGCTTCAATTCTTCATTGATATTGTTGTACATCCATTGCACCTGCTGCAGATTTCTGTTTTGATGGAAATAGCCATTTTCCAACACCAATTTTTTGTAGGCAGAAATTTCTTCCCAAACTTTATCGATTCCGATATTTTTAATTGCAGAAGCCGTGCTTACCACAGGACTCCAACCCGATTCCGATTGCGGGAAAATATGCAGGGCGTTTTGATATTGTGATCTTGCTATCTGGCTTTTTCGAATGTTATCGCCATCTGCTTTGTTGATGACCACCATATCGGCCATTTCCATAATTCCTTTTTTGATGCCTTGCAGTTCATCGCCGGCACCGGCCAGCATTAAAAGCAGGAAGAAATCCGTCATGCCATGCACCGCAGTTTCCGACTGCCCCACGCCTACGGTTTCTATTAAAATGATGTCGTAACCGGCAGCTTCGCAAAGCAACATGGTTTCGCCGGTTTTATTGGCAACACCGCCAAGCGTATCGCCTGAAGCCGAAGGTCTGATATAGGCTTCATCCATATTTGCCAATTCTTCCATCCGGGTTTTATCGCCCAAAATGCTTCCTTTTGAACGCTGGCTGCTTGGATCAATGGATAAAATGGCCACTTTGTATCCTTGCTTGATTAAATGCAGTCCGAACACTTCAATAAAAGTGCTTTTTCCTACGCCGGGAACACCTGTAATTCCAATTCTGAAGGAGTTTCCGGATTTTGGCAAAATGGCCTGCACAATTTCTTTTGCAATGAGTTTATCACTTTCCAAATTGCTTTCTATCATGGTTATTGCCCTTGAAAGCAGCACGCGGTCGCCTTTTAAAATACCATTTATATATTCTTGGGCCGTTAACCTGCTTTTTGGTTTGTAGTTTTCCATGGATTGTTTACCAATTATTAAATTTTATGATTAAGACTTCAGACTAAATGAAATATTTCTACCATTTTATCCAATGAAAATAACAAAATTCATTTGATTAATTAAACACAAAGATACGCATCTCGCTAAAATGAAAGCGCATAAAAACGGCTTTTTAAACATCTTATGCTGATGAAAATCTGCTGGAAATTTAGCTAAGTTTTGTGAGTGCAGCAATTGATTATTTTTGATAAAATCCACGTAATATCAATATAAATAATTTCAATCTTAATTTAATTAACCGCGAAGACGCAAAGTTTTACGCAAGGTTCGCTAAATATGGCTTTGTGTAACTTATTGGCCCTCTGAGAAACTCCGTGTAATTATAGGCTATTACACTAAGGTTCACAAAGAAAAAATACAAAGATTCACAAAGTTTTCCCATAAATCAATTTTTGGCTAATTGCTATTTTAACGGCAAAGTGCGCAAATTAATTTTCTTTATTCATTTTCATTTTTTATGTGATTTGCGTTAGGGATTGCAGTGGAAAACCTTTTTGATTCGCCAAAGGGCGAAGTAAAAAAGTTTGGAACGAAAAGCCCGACCCGCCAGCTGGCGGGTAACGCCCAAAATGGTATGCCAATTAGTATTAAACTGAAGTTTTAAGCTGTTAAAAATCCTTTTTTCGCAGTTTAAAGTTCATACGGAGCACCGGCAAAACCACCCACAGCACCAAAACGCCCATAGAAATAAGCATGCCGAAATTGGTTCCGAAAAACTTTCGGAAAACTGCGCCTGTGTAGCCCAGCAATGCGGAAATATCCAGTTTCAGCAAGATCAAAATCCGCGACAAATCGATTGGATTGAACATCGTAGCCACCAATGAAAATTTATCGAGCGGATACGAATTAAAAACCACAAGAGAAATTATAAAAATCCCATCGTAAATAACCGCCAAAAACAACCACATTAAAATGGCGTAGCCAAATCCTTTGATTTTATTTTCGGTAGAAAGGGCGATGTTGTATGACAATGCCACGAAAATAAAATTGAGAAAAGCGCCAACCACCAGCAACAAACTAAAATTAAAAATTGCGGCGGACTTGAACAATCCGTACAAAACAAACGGTATTCCAAGGCCCAAAACCAAACTTAACGTCAGGGAAATGGAAATTCCCAGGTATTGTCCCATAAAAATTTTGCTTCTGTTTATGGGTTGTGCCAGCAGCAATTCGGTAAACTCTTTTGAATTGTAATAGTACATCACGCCAAAAATAGTTCCGATTAAAGGCGTTAAAACAATGATGATATTCATTAAAGTGATCACGGCTTTGTCCACATCGTTGTTGAGAAATAACAGCACAAAACCCAGCAACAAATAAAACAAAAAGTACACATAACTCCAGCGGCTGCGCATTAAATCGTAAAAACTGTATTTTAATATTTTAAGCATATTGTTTGGCTATTAAATTGGCAATGGCGTGCTCTAAATTGTCGTTGTTGGTTTGTTTTTTAATCGCATCAACGGTTCCTTTGAAATAAATTTTGCCATCGAGCAGGAAAACAATTTCATCGGCAACCTCATCCACAAAACTCATAATGTGCGTGGTGATTAAGATGGTTTTTCCTTTTTCTTTTTCCTTCTGAATAATTTCTTTTAAATGAATTAGCGCAATTGGGTCCAGGCCATTTGTGGGCTCATCCAACACAATTAAATCACTGTCGAACATAAAGGCGAGCACAACGTTTACTTTTTGCTTTGTGCCACCCGATAAATTCCCCAACTTTTTGTCCAGAAAACTTTTGAGTCCAAAAAGTTCTATGAGTTCCTGCTCATTAGATTCTTTTGGCCGAAGATTTTTCACCATGTTAATCAGCTCAAGCACCGTTAAATTTGGCGGAAAATTGGCTATTTGCGGCAAGTAATTTAAGTTATTGCGATACGCCCACTTGCGCAAAACACTTTTTTTCTCGAAGAATATATCCCCTTTATTTGGAATGACCATCCCCAACAAACATTTGATTAAAGTGGTTTTTCCCGAACCGTTTGGCCCAAGTATGGCAAAAATGCCGCCTTTGTGAATCTCAAGGTCTAAACCGTCTAAAACGACCAGTTTTCCGAATCGTTTGTGTAAATTTTTAAATTCAATCATTTATTCTTTTCATTATTGGGTTGTTGTCCATTAAATCGGTTGGCGTAAAAACCGGGGAAACCTTTTCAGAAAAATTGATGATGTCAACAAACAAACTTCTTAACAAAATTAAGGCTTCCGGCGTTTTGTTTACAATATAAGAAAAAAGCTTTACGGGCCGGTACGGCACATCGCCAATACCATCTTTGTCCAAATCGTAACCTGTGTATTCACTCCAATAATTGTTATCGAACTTATTGTCGTTGATGTTTGAATTGTAGGCTAAATCCAACGAATTGTTCAAAAAATCGTTTTTTATAAAAATGTTTGAATAACAGGCTCCCGCAATTTTAACCGCCCAGCCATTTCTTAAAAAAGTATTGTTTTTGTAATTGATTCGTGTGGAACCTTCAGCATTGATGCCGATGGTGTTTTGCTCGAACAGATTGTTGTAAATTTCGGCATCATAAATTTCTTTCAGCAGCAAACCGTAAGACGCAGATCCCCAGTTGAGCCTGAATTTATTATGGTGCATGTTGGTGAATTTAGAAAACATGACCGCAACGCCGGCGCCATTGTTTCTAAATTCATTGTGGTGGTATTCATTGTTGTTTGAAAACATAAAATGCAGGCCGTAACGGATATTGTTATAGCTTAAATTGTTATGGGCGATGCTGTTTTTTACAAATTCAAAATAAATGCCGTCGCGCAACCCAAACATTTCATTTTTGTAGATTTTCATTTCTTCTCCACTCCAAATATGAATGCCGTTACCGGAGCTTGCTTCATTTTTGCGATTGCTGGAGATTTTGTTGTTTCTGATAATGCCTCTTTTGGATTTTTCGACTAATATTCCGAAGAAAACATTTTCCATAATACAATCTTCAATGATAAAATCATTGGCTCTAATCACTTTTATAGCGGCATATTCAATGGTATAACTCAATCCGACATTGATAATTTTAAGGCCTTTGATCTTAAAATTATTGGTTTGAAAAATTAAGATACCGCCCACATTATTTCCGTCGATTACCGCGCCCTTTTCGCCAATGAGGGAAATGGGTTTGTCAATCACAATATCTTGCTCTTTGTACACTCCTTTTTTAATGAGAATCTCATCGCCGTCTTTAGCCATTTTAATGGCTTCTTTGATGGTTTTTACCTCACAGCTTTGGCAAACCACGATTTGTTTGGCAGAAACTGCAAAAGCCATGAAAAAGAAAAATAACCCGATTTTATACTTCATTATTTATCGGATAGTTTCTGTTTTAATAGTTCCCAGGTGAAAATTTCGCCTGAGTGTTTTTGCTGAAATTCTTCCGCCGTACTTTTTACTGAAAAGGCAGAAAGATTTGCGCCCATCGGACTTTTTATTCCCTCACTTATTAAATAAGTCGCAGTTTCTGCGTCGGTCATTTCACCCGGATTTGCATAATCTGCCACCAGTGATATTGCTATTTTTTCTTCGCTGCTTTCACCGAAATAATGGACCATACACTCAATAGCGTCAAATTTAAATTGCTTGCCTTTGGCCGTCACAAATTGTGCTGAATGTGTTTGATCCACAATATTCATTTTACAAAAATTGCATTGGTCTTTGCCGTATTCAATGGCCTCAGGTGCCACTTTACATGAAATTGTAAGCAACAAAACGATGGTCCCAACAAATAGTTTGAGGAGTTTAGTGTTCATGATTTTTGATTTTATTAGTTCTCAAATATATGCAAAATTGCTGTAAGTTTTGAGAATTTGGTTTTGAGAATTGGGTTGAGAATTAAAATAATTAATTATCAAATTTTTATAAGATGCCTAAAAACAGACCTATTTTTATTTAATATAAAACGAGCATAGTATTTACACTCGTTTTAATATTAAATAACAATAAAAATACTTATGCTTTTTTTTCTTTTTTACCGACAAAAAACGCAATCAAGGTCAGGATCATTCCCGCAAACAAAAAGTAAGCGCCCAATCTTGGATAGGAATGTGCCGTAAAATTAAGAATGTCTTTTGAGCCAAAAAGCGGCGGTTGAAAGCCCATTACAGATCCATCGGGATTTTTAAAATTCATGATGGCTTTCGGACTTAAATTATGTCCGTAATCATATTCCCATAAATAAAAATCATACATCCCCGCAGTTCCTAAAATACACATCAAAACAAACCAGGCCAGAAATAATTTATGGTTGCCAATAAATCCGATAATGACTCCTAAAACCACCATGGCGCCAATGGCTATCGGAAAAATTTTAAATTCGGGAATGGTTTCCGGAATGTATTGCATCCCAACATAATGGTTCATTAAATTGATATTTTTGATATCAAATTCGTGGGTATCGGTGAATTTATTAATGTGAATGTCCATTCCCAACGGAATTGGATATTGAGGAGCTTCAAGCGTAATATTCCATAAAGGAAATACAAATAGCCCAAGTAATAGCAGCGAACCCACTATCATTAAAATTTTAGATTTCTTCATTTCTTTAAAATTATTGCTTTTATTGAATGTGACAATTTAGTTGACACATTTTACACGAATTACCCTATTTCAAAAATTAGCATTTGCAACGCCAAAATATTTGACATTCACAAATTAAAGATCATTACTTAGGGAGAAGATATGTGCAAACAGCAAATGAATTTTTGCATGATGAATTTATTTTAAAAACGGGCGAGCTGCTTTATTTTCTCGCCCGTTCATTAATTTGTTTAAACACTTTTTACTGAAAAAAATTATTCAGCGTCAACAGCATCACCATCCAACGTAAATGAAATAGGCACATTGGATCCTTTTGGAGAAACCCTGATATAACCTTGCATTTCCTGGTGTAATGCTGAACAGAAATCTGTACAATAAAATGGCCAAACCCCAACTTGTTTAGGTTCCCAAATATTGGTTTTTGTTTGTCCAGGCATAATTAACAACTCTGAAGTATTAGCGCCAATCACTGCAAATCCGTGTGGCACATCATAATCTTGCTCCAGGTTTGTAATGTGGAAATACACTTTATCGCCCACTTGGATGCCTTCAATATTGTCTGGCGCAAAGTGAGAGCGAATCATGGTCATATATACGTGAACTTCATTTCCGTTTCTTACCACTTTGGCGGCTCCTTCAGATTTGGTCACATATTTATGCTTGTTTTCCTCTAATTTGTATATTTTTTTAGATTTAGGCATAAGTATACTCGCAGGAATTCCGGCTGCATAATGAGGCTCTCCAATGGTTGGGAAATCTAACAGCATTTCCATTTTATCTCCTGTAATATCAAATAATTGGGCCGATTGCGTTACTTCAGGACCTGTTGGCAAATAACGGTCTTTGGTAATTTTGTTCATAGCTACCAAGTATTTTCCATAAGGTTTTCTGGAATTTCCGCCAGGAATCATTAAGTGACCCACCGAATAAAACACCGGTTTTCTGTCAAGAACTTCCCAAGTTCCCAATTTCCATTTCACTACTTCAGAAGAAATAAAGAAAGTGGTATAAGCATTTCCTTTTCCGTCAAACTCGGTATGAAGTGGTCCCAATCCCGGTTGTTTTACTGCACCGGCCAACGTAGCTTCATATTGTAAAATTGGAATTCCGTAAGCGTCGCCGTCAAATTTTTTCTCATCAATGGCTTTTAGCATTTTACTGAACGAGTGCACAGTAAGTTCTGCAGCCAATTTTCCGCTTCCAACAATGTATTCACCAGAAGGATCAACATCACAACCGTGAGGAGATTTTGGTGTTGGCATAAAATAAACAGCACCAGGAACATCTGAAGGGTTTATAATTAATACTTCTTTTTTCATAGTTGAAGTAGCAGTATGTGTGTGCTCATCATAAACGTTATGCGCATAATTTGCAGGAGCTTTTGTGCCACCGCCATTGTTTACATATTCTTCAATTTTTTTCCAGTTGATGGCCGCAATAAAATCTTTATCGTTTTGCGATGCATTTACTTCCAACAATGAATGTGCTTCCTCTGTATTGTAGGTAGTAAAGAAAAACCAACCATGAGAAGCACCTCTTCCCGGATGCGATAAATCGTAGTTAAAACCAGGCATCATTAATTGAAACTTGATAGACATTCCGCCATCTTTTGGATCAACGGCAATAAAAGTTAAGGCACCTTTAAAGTTTCCTTTGTACTCTTTAATTGGCATATCTTTTTGCGGATAAGGAACTGAAAAACGAGTTCCGGCAACTACATATTCGGTATTTTCAGTCACAAAAGAAGAACTGTGGTTTCCTGCTGAGTTTGGAATTTCAATAATTTCTGTAGTTTCATAAGTGGTCAAATCAATTTTGGCAATACGCGGTGTGTTGTTTTCATTGATAAATACCCAACGACCATCCAATTCTCCATTGGTTTGAGAAATATCTGGGTGATGCGAATCTCCCCAAGGAATAAATCCGTGAGACGTATTCAACATTGGTTTTGTTTCCTCGCTAAAGCCATAAGATTTTTCAGGATCTACAGAAAATACAGGAATTACCCTAAATAATCGACCGGATGGAAGGCCGTAAACGGCTAATTGACCGCTGAATCCTCCCGATACAAAAGCATAGAATTCATCGTATTCACCCGGTGCAACATACACTCTTTCGGCAGCATTGCTTGATAAGGCTCCTTTTTTCTTTGAGTCTCCTTTTCCACAACTGCCCAGTACCATTGTAAGTACCGTAATTACAAGTAAAGATTTAAAAATTGTTTTCATATGTTAAAGTTTATTGATTTTTATTGGTCATATGTAATTCGCATAGCTGAACTGGTGTTTGCATCAAGTTTTGTTATGCTCATTTCATACTCTTACTTATTTGTTTGTTGATTGTTCATTTTTTAAAAACTACTCCTCCGAAGTGGAAGTTTTTGTCCTAAAATATTCCAATATTTGTCGAGCTTCAGTTTCAGTTAAATTTTGGTTTGCCATAGGCGCCAAATATTCTTCCAATAATTTTTTGGCTGCAGCATTTTCCACCACCATTTTTTCCGGATTTAAAATCATATTCATAATCCATTCTGGTGTGCGTCTTTCCGTTACGCCAGCCATAGCCGGACCAACCACTCTTTTGCTGATTTTATGACAGGCAGAACATTTTGCCAAGAATACCGCTTTTCCTTCATCGGCCATTTTTTGGTCAATTTCACCAAGCGTGATACTGGTAATAGGTCCAACACCTTTATCTTCCATTGGATCGATTTCAACCGCTGCTTTTTGTTCTTCAACTGGCGCTGAAACCTTTTCCTCCTTTTTTCCTTCACCTCCACAACTTGTGATTACTGCTGCTATAATTGCAAATACTGTTATTTTTAAGTTCATCATTATAATTTATTTTAATTAGGGTTGTATGAAATAGCCCCCTTTTTAAGTTTCAATAAGAAATCTTGGCTATTTTATTTTTTTAGTTTTCGTTTAAAATTATTCGGCCGGCACCAACACGTTGTCTATTACGTGAATCCAGCCATTGCTTACTTGCACTGTTTTCAAAATCTTTGTTCCGCCTACATAAATTCCGTCTTCTTTATCCTCAACAAGCAAATATTTGCCCGAAGCCATATATAATTTTCTTCCTTTTTCAGCTTCTTTTTTCAATTGTTTTATAGGATAATTTGCCGGAGCCACGTGGTTTGTTAAAATAAAAGCCAATTTGGATTTATTTTCAGGTTTCAATAAATCGTCCACTGTACCAGCAGGAAGTTTGTCGAATGCGCCATTCACAGGTGCAAAAACGGTTAATGGTCCAACATTTACAACGGCATCTTCAACGCCCGCAGCTTCAATGGCTGCCACCAAGGTTTTAAAATCGTCTAATGATTTTGCCACTTGCAATGCGTTTGCAGATGAAACATCATCCTTAAACGCTGATTGTCCTTTAACTTCAGGTGCAGTTTCAGTTTGGGCTTCAGCTGCATCAGGTTTTTTTTCACCAGAGTTGCAGGAGACCATGAAAAGCGCAAACAGCGCTAAAAATGAGATGGTTAAATTGATTTTTTTCATAATAAAGTAATTAACGTTAATAAATACCTAGCAAATGTAGTCTGCAAAAATAAGCTAAAATATGACTTAAATCATCTTTTGACGAATAAAAGATATTTTTATCCTTATTTACAGTAATCAATGTTACATTTGTTATTCAAAATCTATTTATAAATTTGCATTGGAGATTTAAATACGCTTAAATGATGTAAGTAAACACTCCAAATTGCGTTAAAAATGACAATAAATTTACAAAAAAAATGAATAACTCGTTAATAAAAAACAGTTTAAATAATACAATTTCCTATTCAGACTATAGAAATTTAATAAAAAATTTAATTGCAGAAGGAAAATCGACCGGAATGGAACAATCTGAAGACCACCTCACTTTTAGCATTTTAAATGACAAAAGAATGGACCGGCTGGATAAAACCCTGGACATCTCAACAGCAACAAAAAATTCCCTTGAAAATTTGAACAAAGGCTTCACTTTTTTAGTGATTGCTGAAGGCTGGTGCGGTGATGCCGCGCAAATATTGCCCATTATCAATAAAGTTTCTGAAGCTTCAGACAACATTGATTTTAAAATTGTGCTGCGCGATGAAAATGAGGATTTAATGAACCAATATTTAACCAACGGAAGCAAATCAATTCCAAAAGTCCTAATTTTAGATCACGAAAATAACGTGCTGGATTCCTGGGGACCAAGACCTGGCATTGCCTCAAAAATGGTGGTGGACTATAAAACCCAAAACGGAAGTTTGGACGAAGAATTTAAAAAGAACCTTCAAATTTGGTATAATAAAGACAAAGGCAACAACACGCAAAATGAACTGCTCAGCTTGTTGCACGCAAATTAATTGAATTAATTGAATAAAATTTTGGGCGTTACCCGCCAGCTGGCGGGTCGCGCCTTTCGTTCCAAACTTTTTTTAATTGCTGAAATGGCAATTTAAAAAAGGTTTTCCGCTGCAGTCGCTAACGCAGTTTCCCGTTTATAAATATAAATTTAGAATAGAAATTGCACGAGCGATACGCTCCCGCTAGCAGAAGCTTTTATTCATCGACTAAAGTTTTCAGTTTATTTTGAATACCTTTGCGGCTTAAACAAAACCCATGATTACAGATTTTAACAGCATTCCCGAAACCGCAAAAGTTTGGGTATTTCCGGCAAGCAGAAAATTTTACGCCCAGGAACTTCCAGAAATAACCGCCAAAATTGACCAATTTTTAACGGCATGGGAACATGAAAATCAGCCCATTTCAGCGGCTTATGTGATTAAATATGATCGTTTTATCATTATTACGGCCGATGATACGGAACAAAGTCTGAGTTTGGAAGCCCAAGACAGTTTGGCAACTTTTATTCAATCCTTAGAAAATGCTTACGAAATTATTTTAATGGACCGGATTAATGTGTGTTACAAACAGGGCGAATTTGTGCAGTACAAAACGCTTCCCGAGTTTAAAAAAATGATTAAAGATAAAGGTGTTTCGCAAAATACCATGGTGTTTAATTCGATGATCAATCTAAAAGAAGAATTGGAATTTGGGTTTGAAATTAATATTATGGACAGCTGGCTGGGACGATTTGTAAAAACGGGGAATTAATTAAAAGAATGTTTTTAACCGCAATCCCGATAGATCGGGACGCAAAGTTTTACGCAAAGTTCGCTAAAACAAAATAACCTATCAAAAAACTCATTGGTTCTTTATTTTTTCAGCTTAAAAAAGCATCAATATAAGCTTGTGGTTCCAGTGAATCCACAACGTTAAAATCGCCTATTTTAGTGCGGCGCAATTGAGATAAATGTCCGCCCGAATTTAAGGCTTTTCCAAAATCATAGGCCAAAGAACGAATGTAGGTTCCTTTGCTGCACACAATCCTGAATTGCACTTTTGGCAAATTGATGTCGGTAATTTCAAAGGTTTCGATGGTGATGTTTCTGGAAGTAATTTCACGTGTTTTTCCTTGACGCGCCAAATCGTACATACGAACTCCGGCCATTTTGATGGCAGAAAACATAGGCGGAATTTGCGCAATATCTCCAACAAATTGTTTTGCGGTTTCTTCAATCAATTCTGAAGTAATATGATCAACCGGAAAAGTTTCATCCACTTCGGTTTCCAAATCGTAGCTTGGCGTGGTGGCTCCCAATGTAATTTCACCAGTATATTCTTTGACTTGCGCCTGATATTCGTCTATTTTTTTGGTGAAATTTCCGGTGCAGATAATTAACAAACCGGTTGCCAAAGGATCTAGCGTGCCGGCGTGGCCCACTTTTATTTTACCAAGATCGAATTTTTGGCGAATGTTCCAACGCAATTTATTGACCACCTGAAAGGATGTCCAAGTTGAAGGTTTGTCGATCAGCAAAACTTGTCCGTTTTTAAAATCTTCTCCAGTCAACATTATACAACGGTTAAAGGCATGACAAAATAATGAATCAGCAATAAAGCAACACCCAAAACTATCCGATAATAACCGAATACTTTGAATCCGTTTTTGCTTAAATAATCGATAAAAAATTTAATGGCAAGCAAGGCTACGATAAAAGAAATTACGTTGCCAATGAGCAAATAATTAATTTGGTCCTGACTTAAGGTAAAACCTGCACTGTAATAATCGTACAATTTTTTTGAAGTTGCGCCAAACATGGTTGGAACTGCCAAAAAGAATGAAAATTCGGCGGCTGTTCTTCTGTTCAGTTTTTGGGTCATCCCTCCTATGATGGAGGCACCGCTACGTGAAGTTCCCGGAATCATGGCCAAACATTGGAAGAATCCGATTTTTAGCGCTGTGGCGTAACTTATTTCGGTATGTTTATATGGTTGGTTAGGATCTACAATTTCATTGGATTTAAACCAGTCATCGACTTTTAATAAAATAAATCCGCCCAAAATTAAGGTAATGGCCACGATGATGGGACTTTCCAGCCAGCCATCAATATAATTGTTAAAAAGCAATCCGAAAAATACGGCGGGCAAAAATGCCACAAAAAGTTTTAAGTAAAAATCGACACTTTGAAAAAAGCGTTTCCAATACAAAGCCAACACCGCTAAAATGGCGCCCAGCTGAATTACGATGGTAAATAATTTGGTAAAATCGTCGCCGGCAATGCCATAAAAAGACGATGCAATAATTAAATGGCCGGTTGAAGAAACGGGTAAATATTCGGTAATTCCTTCAATAATGGCTAAAACAATAGCTTCAATATAATTCATTCTTATTTTTTAGGTTTGGTCATAATGGCATAAATTTGAATGCCCAAACCTATAATTACCAATGTTGGCGCTAAACGAATCCGTCTGAAATTGTACATTTCGGGGTTAAAAATTTCGGGATCGTCGCTTCCGCCGCCTGCCATTAAAATAAATCCGAGTCCAATAAAAGCAAGACCGATTAACATGATTGCATAATTTCTTTTTCGGAAAAGGAATTCGCTTTTTATTTCTTTATTTTTTTGGTTCATCATAAAAATTATTTGTAGTTCGGCAAGCTCACTATAAACTTTACAGTAATTACAGGACTTGTATTTTTATCAATAATAAAGTTCGTCGGTTCTTAGGTTTAAAAATCGCTGGGTTGCAAAAAACGTGCTTAACCAGGTAATGAGGATTCCCAATCCGATAATTCCGAGAAACACAATGCCCAATATATTGATATCGGAAAACAGTTCCAACTCAGGGATATTTTTGTTTAAATATGAAATAAATGCCAGCAAACCCGCAATGGAAACCAATGCGCCAACAATGCCCAGTTTTACGCTTTGCCAAATAAAAGGCCAACGGATAAAACTTTTTGTGGCGCCCACCATTTGCATTGTTTTGATGGTAAATCGTTTTGAATATACTGAAAGACGGATAGATCCGTTGATTAAAACGATGGCAATTAAGGTAAACAGCGCGCTAAAAACAAGCATCCAAAAACTTAGTCGGTTGATGTTTTTTGAGAGTAATTCAATCAGCGGCTTATCGTAAGTAACTTCTGAAACTATGCTTCTCAGCACCAATTCTTTTTCTATGCCTGCCATAATTTCTGGCGTCACAAATTCGGATTTCAGTGAAACATCAATGGCGTTTTTAAGCGGATTTTCGCCCAAAAACTCTAAAAAGTTTTCGCCAATGTCGGCACTGTAAATTTTGGCGGCTTCATCTTTTGAAATATAAGTGACGGTTTTTGCGTATTCGGCCTTTTTTAATTCGGCCTGTAAGATTTCTACATCTTTGTCTTTGGCATTGTCGTTTAAAAATACGGTTATGGCTACTTTTTCTTTAAAGTGTTTTGTTATGCTGTTGGTTTTTAGTACAATAAGGCCAAGCAGTCCCACTAAAAATAAGACCAAAGCAATGCTTATGATGACGGAAAGGTAGGAAGATCGCAATCTTCTTTTTTGATATTTATCGAATGAGTTATTCAAAAGAAACTGTTTTTAAAGCGGCTGCAATATACGAATTTGTTGTTAGTGTTTGGTTGTTTTTTTAGGCAAAATTAGAAACGAGAATTAGTCGTGCGGTCTTGCGGTCGTGCAGTCCTGCAGTCTTTTGTTTTTAAATAATTGATTGGCAACCCATTTCATCTTTTTACTTTTTTCATTGATAAAAAAGTAACAAAAAATCTAGTCTACTGATCTTTTTCTGTAAAATTAATTGAATTTTTTTGTCAACATCACCCAGACCGCTTTTGCCTGCGCTAAGCCAGCCGCGAAGCTCTTTGGGTTGCTTCATCAGCCAACGCTAAAAATTTCAATATTTTAACACGAAAAAAATCATATGACGGGTGTTTTTGTTTTGGGTTTAATTTTGTGATTTGAACTTCTTTTCGTGATTAGAAGTTAATTTCGTGAGATCCTGAAATCGGAGATTCACGAACTCCAAAAAAATAAAAATGGTGAGTAAACAAGTTCAGGATGACGCGGATATAA
>JAUSOJ010000301.1 GCA_030656195.1 Lutibacter sp. | reverse complement strand
ATATTGTTTTATTTTAATTGGAATCTTTTAGAGACTGTTGCTGGCTGAAGAATTTATTTTCAATAAAAACAATCAAACTCATTAAAAAAGAGGGTTACTGTTAAAACCCTCTTAATTTTTTTAAGCAACTGCGTCGCAATTATAAAATAAATTAGTTTTGTTTAATGATAAGATGGATTATTTTTATCGACTTTGTTTTGGTCATCGATTTTTATGCCTACCAGAGCATAAAAATAAGCCAATGTAGTTTGTTTAAATAAAAATGTTACATTTGTAGGTATAAGGCATTAATTTTTTTAAGCATTTCACAAAAAAATGTTAGGTTATGGCAAAATTCGGAGAATTAATTAGTTCAGAGATTCCTGTGTTAATCGATTTTTACGCAGAATGGGAAGAAGAAAAATCTGACGATGTACACGATATTTTACGTGATGTGGCTGCTGCACTTGGCGATAAAGCGAAAGTGATAAAAATTGATATTGATAAAAACGAAACCCTTGCAAATGCACTCAGAATTAAAGGGAATCCTACTTTTATTATTTACAAAGGCGGAGAAATGAAATGGCGCCAATCTGGTGAGCAAGATGCCAATACGTTGATTAGTTTGGTGCAACAGTATTTTTAAAGTCGGAAGACCGAAGACCGAAGACTGAAGTTTTTCTTTATTCAAATCAAACTCCCTTTCCTTGGGAAAGGGCTGGGGATAGGATTTCTCTTTTCAATTACTCTATACTTCTAAAATTGTATCCCATATAACTATAATATTCCAACACTTTTGGCAATACAAATTTTAGTTTTTCAGAAGCTTTATCGCTGTCGTGAAAAATAATGATACTGCCGTTTTGGATGTTTTTGATCACATTTTCCAAGCATTTTTCGTTGGAAATGTTAGGATCAAAGTCGGCACTTAAAACATCCCACATGATTATTTTATAGCCTTTTTTCCTGAGTTTTTTGGATTGGGAAAGTGTAATTCTTCCGTAAGGAGGCCTAAAGAGTTTCAAGTTTCGCGTTTCAAGTTTTTCTTTAAAAGTGTTAGGTTTTAAGTTTTCTTCAAAATATTTTTCTGCATCATCTATGTTTTGAAGGTAATCTGCAGTTTTGGTTTTCCAGCCGTTTAGATGGTTGTTGGTATGATTGCCAACAGAATGTTTTTCTTCAATAACTTTTTTGAAAATTTCCGGGTGTTCCTCAATGTTTTTTCCGATACAAAAAAAAGTGGCTTTTGCTTTGTGTTTTTTAAGTTCATTCAATGTCCATTCCGTAATTTCAGGAGTCGGACCGTCATCAAAAGTGAGGTAAAGCACTTTTTCTTTTGAGGATAAACGCCAAACCCAATTCCTGAAAATGAATTTTAAAAGGCTCGGTGTTTTTATAAAATAAAATTTCATTGGATGAAAATGATTTTAGCATCTCGGCTGCACCTTTCGAAAATAGGTGCAGTCGAAACCTAATTTACTTTTATTCTTCTTCGATTAAAAAATCAAACAGTTTTAAATAACCAACATATTCTTCTTTTAAAGTATTTGCGTAAGCGGCATCGTCAAAGCGAACTGCTGTTTTAATCAGTTGATCATACATCAGCAAACTGCGTTCAATGTCGTTAAATACAGCTTCAACAGTGGCTTCATCAAACTGGCCGTAATACCTCAAATTTTCCTGTAGAACCACTTTTAATTCTGCAGTAAGTTTTCTCGCTTTTAATTTTTTGTTCAGGCCGTAATATAAGTCTACGTAACCAATAAGCATGCTGTAATGTCCAAACTTGGCCACCGGCATTTTTTCCAAAGAAAGATCTACAATTTCTTCTGCTTTTTTAAATTGCTTTTCATCCATTAAGGCCCTGGCCAAACGCTCCATATTGTTGCGATAGGTTACTGAGTTTTTTCTGGTTTCCGGATCTAAATAAATATTGTCATCTGTAATGTTTCGCCAATCCCATTTTTTGACATTTTTATACATTACATCGGTATTTATGCGACCCATTTCAAAGAAATTTTTGGTGTCGGGCGTTAAAATTGGAACCAGTTTGTAAGTCATTCCATCCAATTGCAAATAATCTTTCAGCCAAATGTATTCTTCATCGGCTTGTGCGCCACCTGTAAAATAAATGGGTTGTTTCCAATTGTTGTTTGCCAATATGTCAATCATTAAAATTCTGGATTTTGTAAGAGCTCCTTTAAATTCAATGTCGATATAAGGCACAATTAAGGCTGAATCTTTTTGGGCTACGATGCCGTTTTTCAGCACCATTTCTTTATCAACAGGAATCCTGATTTTATTTGTTGGCAGTATTTTTTCCGGAATGCCGTCATCGTCCAAATCGTAAAAAGTAATGTCTTGGTCGCTTTCAATCCATTTCATAAAATATTTGATATCCACTACTGAATCTTTCAATTGCGGAATAATTTCAGGAAAATAATAAGCAACATCCAAGGTTCCCCATTTGTATTGGTCGTGCGTTAATTGTGATGGAATAGGAGCGGCATCATAGGTTTTTCGCTTCATTTGGTCAATATACCAATCGGTTTGAAAAAGGCTGGTATTAATTACTTTAATGTCGGTTCTGTAATTCTCAACTTCCTGCATATACCAAAGCGGGAAAGTATCATTGTCGCCAATGGTAAACAAAATGGCATTTGGCGCGCAAGAATCTAAATAAGCGGCTGCATTTAAGCGAGAAGTATAACGGTTAGATCGGTCGTGGTCGTCCCAATTCTGAAATGCCATTAATACCGGCACGGCCAACAGGGAAACCAAGGTAACCGCAATGGCAACCATATTTTTATCGGCGTATTGTTTTAATTTTTGATAAAGCGCCAAAACGCCAAATCCCACCCAAATGGCAAAAATATAAAACGAGCCAACCACCGCATAATCTCGTTCCCTTGGTTCAAATGGTTTTGGATTGGTGTAAAACACAATGGCCAAACCTGTGAAAAGGAAAAAGAGAAACAGCGTGTAAAAATCGTTTTTATTTTGTTTTACGTGAAAAAACAGTCCGATAATTCCCAAAATAAAAGGAAGGAAATAATAAGTATTTCTGCCTTTGTTCTCCTTTACATCTGTAGGTAAATTTGATTGGATGCCCAGCCTAAATTCGTCAATAAATTTAATGCCGCTCAGCCAATTTCCATTTTGTAAATCGAGATTTCCTTGTTCATCGTTTTGTTTTCCTACAAAATTCCACATAAAATAGCGGCCGTACATATACCCAAATTGAAAATCGACCATAAATTTGATATTTTCAATAAAAGTGGGCCTGCTTTTGCTGCTTTGCGGAATTCCGGCAATGGCTTTATAGTTTTTAATGACCGAAGCGTCGGAACTTACCATTCTGGGAATGATTCCTTTATGGGTGCTGTTCCAGTTTGGCAACGCATCTTTGTAATGGTTTACAATAACATATTTGCCTGCTTTTTCATCCTTTTCATATTTAGGCTTGTCATCTCGGGTAGGATTGCCTTTGTCGGTTTCCCTGTTGTAAATTATAGAATAATACGTATCGTAAAAAACGTTGGTGTCTCCATATTGTTCACGGTTGTAATACGCCAGCAATTCACGGGCGCTCGACGGATTGTTTTCGTTGATGGTGGTGTTGGTGTTTGCCCTGATTGGCAACATCAACCATGACGAAAAACCGATCATAATAAAAAGTACAGAAAGAATAACGGTATTTGCTTCAACCTGCTGTTTTTTGTGCGTGTATTGCAAGGCGAAGTAAAAAAAGGCAATTAAGATGATGCCTGCAATGATACTTCCCGAATTAAATGGCATTCCTAAAGAGTTCACAAAAAACAATTCCAACGCACTAAAATATTTTAAGGTGTATGGAAACAGCAATTTAAAAACCAAAAACAATACAAAAATGGCGACAATATTGGCGGCAATGAATTGTTTAAAATTTAAATTTTTGTATTTTTTGTAGATATAAAGAAACACAATGGAAGGAATTACCAATAGCGATAAAATATGTACGCCAAACGACAATCCAACCACAAAACTGATCAATAACAGCCATTTGTCCCCGCCCGGGCTTTCCATTTCCTTTTCCCAATGCAAACCAAGCCAAAACAACAGCGCCATTAAAAAAGAAGACATTGCATACACTTCCGCTTCCACGGCACTGAACCAAAAACTATCAGAAAACGTATAGGTTAAAGCGCCAACCAATCCGCTGCCTAAAATGGCGATGGAAGTGCTTTTGCTAATTTCTTCGGTATGATCCAATACTCTTTTGGCCAACATGGTAATGCTCCAAAATAAAAATAATATGGTAAATGCGCTTGCCAAAGCCGACATAAAGTTGACCATTTTGGCAATTTCTGTGACTTCACCTGTAAACAATGCGAAAAACGCACCCAACATTTGGTATAAAGGCGCTCCCGGCGGATGTCCAACCTGAAGTTTAACGGAAGTGGCGATATATTCCCCGCAATCCCAGTAACTCACTGTAGGTTCAAGGGTTAGCGTATATGTTATTAAGGCTATTGCAAAAGTTGACCATCCAAGAATGGTGTTCCATTTAGTAAAATTGAAGTCGTTCATATTTAAATTTTATACCGAAGCGAATTTAGTAAAATAAAAATTAATTATGGAATTTATGGCGATATGAGATGCCAAGAAGGTGTTAAAGCATTTTTAATGGAAATTTTCTTAAAAAAATACGGCAAATTATTTGTTGAATTGAAACTTTAGGCTAAATTTGCACCCGCAAAATGACCCATGGTGTAATGGTAGCACTCCGGTTTTTGGTATCGTCAGTCAAGGTTCGAGTCCTTGTGGGTCAACTAGCAAATTTAATAAATCCTTATAAATTAATACTTTATAAGGATTTTTTATTGCACTCCTGTTTGCATACCAACTAACTGACAAGAATCATTTATTATTTTGATGAATATCATTTTTTTTAAAAATACGCTATTTTAAATTTGGCTGTTCATGCTCCCCACTTATTTGATTGTTTATGTAAAGAAGTTTAGTGAAAATATTTTATTGCCAATAAATGAGACAGCTTAAAATAACGAAACAACTTACCAGCAGGGAAACCGCATCTTTAGAAAAATACTTTCAGGAAATAGGAAAAGTTGGTTTAATTACTGCCAATATGGAAGTTGAGTTGGCGCAGCGCATAAAAGAAGGGGATCAAGCGGCATTGGATCGATTAATTAAAGCCAATTTACGATTTGTTGTTTCGGTAGCAAAGCAATACCAAAATCAAGGATTGGCATTGCCCGATTTAATAAATGAAGGAAATTTGGGTTTGATAAAAGCTGCAAAACGATTTGATGAAACTCGCGGATTCAAATTTATCTCCTATGCC